>NZ_BADI01000211.1:0-9715 GCF_000333555.1 Herbaspirillum sp. B65
ATCTTGATGCCATTGGCACCGGCCTTGTCGAGCTGCTCCTGGGACAAGCCCAGGGCCTTGAAGTCGGCTTTGCTCAACGGGCTGGGGTCGTCACTGGTCGGTAATGCCGGAGGGGCGTTGTCCGCTTTGTCGTCGGCGGCATCCACCAGGTGCACCACGGCCGTAATGATTTCTTGCAGGCGAGTCGGATCCTTGACGTCACTGCCTTTGATGTTTTCCGATTTCAACACTTCGAGTACGCGGACTAAGTAATCCGTCGTCGGAGTGGGCAGTTCGACGCCGATATCCTTCAGGTCATCGGCGCTGGGCTCAGCGTCGGGTGGGATGGCGCGATTGTTGTCAGCGTAACTGATGAGTTTGTCCAGGGCATCCACGGCTTTGTTGGCCAGAGATTGCAGCGCGCTCAGGCTGGTGGCCGCACTGCCATCGTCGGCGGTGGTCTGCAGCTTTTGCAGCAGAGCCTTGAGCATGGTGTCGCCGGTACCACGGATGGTGATGCCGATCTGGCGCAGGTCCTCGGTGGTGAGCGTGCTGTTGACCGCCCCGTACTGCGTCGGCAAGACATCCGGTATCGGTGCTGCTGCGGCGACCTGCATGAACTTCTGGACGATCAGTGCCAGGCGATTGAGTTCGGCGATGGTGTCGACCTTGTCGGTGCTGGCCCGATGGATGATGTCCTTGAACAGTTCCATGGCATTGGCCTTGCTGGCAGGATCGGTGAACGGCAGGTGCACACCGATGTTGTTCCAGTCTTCTTCCGTGGGCGCTGTGCCGTTGCCTTGATTGCTGTAGTCGAGCACCCGCACGGTGCTGCCGGCCATGCGTTTCAAGGCTTCCAGCGTGTTGACCTGGGTCACGACGTGAGCGGCTGTGTCGTCGTTGCGCGGCGCGCCGGTCGATGAATCGACAGTGTTGCCCTTGTTCTTGACGACGTCGATGAAGGCGTCGCGATGGCTTTGCGTGAGGATATTGTCCAGGCCAATGTTCTTGAGACTTTGGATGTCGAGCGAAGCGCCGCCGCTGTTGACTACACGGTCGTCACGACTTTCCTTGGCGGTGCGGATGAGGTCGGCGGCAGTGCGTGCCAGGGCCTCGATCTTCTCGGGCGAGCCGACCTGCTCACGCGCCCGGCCCTCGACGATGCTGTTGAGCAGCTTGAGCTTGTCGGCATCCGGCGTGGGAATGCTCTTTCTGCCGTTGTTATTGACGACTAGCTCACCCATGCCGATGCTGCTGTCGTCCAGTGCCACGCCGATCTGCAGGTAGTGCGCTGCCGTCAGGCTCGCACCGGAATCGTCGCCGGGAACCCCGTTGGCGACGCTCAGAATGTCACGGTAGGCATTGACCACGCCCTTGATCTTGCTGCGTGTATCGACATCGGATTTTTGCAGCCTGTCGATGGCCCTGTTGATGTAAGCGAGGTTGTCGGCAGTGACCAGCGGCACACCACCGAGACCGGTGATGCCGGCGTCCTGGTAGTTCTGTACGGAAGGAGCGGGCTTGGTGCCATCGTCGGCGTAGTCGGTGATGATCTTCAGCGCGGCGTTGACTTCATCGATCAGCGCCTGGAACTTCTGCACCGTGTCGATGCCGTTGACTCCGGCCCCGTTCTTGAGGGTGAACAACTTGCCTTTCACCTGCTCCAGGTTGCCGTCGCCCGGTGTGGCGTCCACGCCGCCAATGCCCAATACATGTGCGGCGCCTTGCCACACGTCTGGAGTGACGTCGGGGATATCGGCGGGTGAGGCTGCCGTCACCAGGCGCATGAAGAGGTCAATGGCCTGGCCCAGCGCGTCGATCTCACTCAGTTCATCCACTTCGGAACGGGCCTTGTACTTGAGGACGTCGTCCAGCAGTTTCAGGCGGGCTGCTTTTTCTTCAGCGGGTAATGCTGCCTCGTCGGTGGTGATGCCGCGCAGTTTGGCGCCGATGGCCTTGTAATCCTCGGCAGTCGGGTCGTCGCCGGTGGGGTCGGAACCCGTGTTGAGGTTCTTGCGTTCCTGTCTGTTGCTGATGTTGGCTTCGCTTTCATCGGCTTCCTTCGGATGTTGGCGTAGGCGGTAACCAGTTTCTGCAGTTTGCGCGGGCTATTGATCTGGCTGAAGGTGGCGGCATCGATGGCGCTCAGTGCAGCCTTGGCCAGCGCGGCATCTTCCACGCTCACGCCTGCGGCGGCGAAATCGGCGGCATCGAATTTGTCAGCAGTGACGCCATCGCCACCGATGCCATTGGCCAGGCGGCTGATCTTGGAGACGATATCCACGCTTTGCTGCAGATGGCTCACATCCAGGGCCTTGTCGCGCGGCATGGCGTCCAGCACCGCTTGTATGTTGGCCAGCAGCGCAGCAGGGCTGGCTGCATCGACTCCGGTGATGCCCAGCTTGAGCAGAATATCCACAGTGATGTTGGATGCATCGTTGCTGATCGTGTCATCGGCGGGGGCGAGCCCATCGGCGGCCTTGAGCACGACGTTGTAAGCATCGATGATCTTCTTGAGCTCCGCGGGCGGATTGACCTGGGCGCTCTTGATGGAGCTCGTGTTCAGGGCGCTGTTGATCGCTTTGAGGGCATTGCCGGGCGAGCCGGCCAGCGGCATGAGTTCTCGGAGGTCCAGGCCGATGTGCAGATAGGTGTTGGTGCTGGGTATCTTGGCGGTCGACTGGTTGTCGGCATAATTTTCCAGCTCCCGTTGGGCCCGATCGGCATTGTCTGCCAGGGTTTGCAGCTTGAGCGTGCCATTGACCTGCCCGATGATGGCCGATCCGTCGTTGGCGCTGGCCGCCAGTGCCGACAGCACGGCCGGGAAGGTCTTCGCATCCAGGCCACGGATACCGGCCTTGGACAACTCATCCAGCGTGAGCTTGCTGTCGCTGATGTCCCCCCTGAGCTGCTCGATGATCTTGCCGGCGATCCTGGCCTGCTCATTGAGCAGGCTCACGGTGTTCACCTTGTCTTTGATGGCGGCATCGACCTGAGTGTTGAGCATGGCCAATACAAGCGAGGATGTGCCCCCGAGCGGCGCCAGCAGGTCGGCATCCAGGCCGATCAAGCGGTAATCGTTGATGGTGGGCAGCTTGTCTGCACTGCTGGTATCGCTGCCGCCGACCTTGCCGGGCGCGCCATCGGCCACCTCGAAAATGCGCTGGTAAGCGCCCACAATGGATTGCACCAGGCGCGGCGAGGCTGTCTGCGCCTTTTGTACCGTCGGGCTGGCCAGCGAGGAATTGATTGCGGCCAGCTCGGTGTTGGTGCTGATCTTGTCCACGCCCATGGCGCGATAATCCGCGACCGTTGGAACGGGCGGCGAGGCGCCATCGGCTGCATCCGCGTAGGTGTTGATCTTTTGCTGGGCGGCCTGGGCAGCGTCGCTCAACTGCTTGAGCTTGGCGAAGTCGGCAATGGCGCTGCCATCGGCCGGGCTCAGGCCGATGGCGGCAATGATGGCCTGCAGCGTGCCGCTGGCGGGTTCCGTCAGGCCCAGCAAGAGCAGTTGTGCCTTGATCTCGTCGAGCTGCTGGGCGCTGGGTTCGTCTTGCGCCAGGTCCACCCCCTGGCCCTTGGCCAGCGCATGAATGGCGTTGGCGGCCCGGACCAGCGTCGAGACTTGCGTCACCGTGGCCACGTCATTGACGGTCTTGCCGTGCAGGGCGGAGTTGATCAGGTCAGTGACGTTGTCGCGGCTGGGTGCTACGGCACCGATGAGGACGTAGTCAGCGGTGCTGGGGTCGGGGGCGGCATTGGCGTTGTCACCGGCTTCGCCAAGGATGCGCAGATAGGCCTGGGCGATGTCTTGCAGGTCCTTGGGGCGGGCCACCTTGCTGCCGTTGATCTGGTCGGTGGCCAGTGCCGAGTTCAGGGCGCTGGCGCGCAGCGGGGTGTTGATGCCGACGATGCCCAGGTCCTGGTAGTCGTCCTGGTCGGGGGCGGGCCTGCTGGCATCATCGGCATAGGCCCGGATCTTGTTGGAGGCCACCACGGCCTTTTGGCCGACATCGGCCAGTTTGCTGCGACTATTGACCTGGCTGCCATCGTCGGCAGTGCCGCTGATGCCGGAACGGACGATATCCATCTGCTCTTCGGTATAGGTCGAGGAGGGTACCAGCAGCTTGAAGTCGGCGGCGCTCAGGCTGGTCTGGCCATCCTGGGCCAGGCGGACGGCACGTGCTGCGACGTCGACCAACGTGCGCAACTGGGCCACGGTATCGACCATGTTACGCTGGCTGGCGTCGACCACTTCGTTGAGCAGGGCCAGCGCGGAACTGCGGCCGTCGGTGTCGACCATCTTGTCTTTGGTGAAGACTTCCTGCAGGCTCTTGGCCACGCCAATGCGCTGGTAATCCTCCAGCGTGGGCAGATCGGTGCGATTGTTGCCGGCAATGCCGTCGGCGGCTTTCAGGATGCGGTTGTAGGAACCGACCAGGGCGGCCACCTTCTTCCAGGAATCCATGTTCGAGGCGCCGACTTCCTTGATGGCGCTGTTGATGGCGCCCAGGTTGGCGGCGGTGACGGCGTTGTTGCCAGCGGTTTCCTTGTTCTCGTAGTTCTGGAGCGTGGGGGCGACCTGTTGCGGAGCCTCCGGGTTGATCGGGGTCTCACCCTTTGCATAGCGGATCAACACCTGCAACTGGCCGATGTTCAATTCGACGATAGCCTTGATTTCATCGAGGCTGTCGACCAGGCCGGAGACCTTGCCTCGGCTTTTCAGGATATCGGGAACCTTGGTGAGGTCGGCGACGATGTCGGCCAGGTTGTCGGCCGTGACCCCGCTGATGTCAAGATTGTCGAAGTCCTGGAAGCTCAGTTCACGGTCGGGCTTGCTGCCCGCTGCTTGCTGCGCAATACGCTGCGCCGAGCCGGCGATGGTGGCCAGCTTGGCGATGGTGTCAACTTCGTCCGCCCGCTTGCCGTCCAGCACGTTGCCCAGGATGGTGGCGCCTGCCGGGCTCAATGCCGAGATCACACCCAGGGTGAGGTAATCCTCCGCCGTGGGCAGGTCCTCCTTGGCGGTGTCGGTCTTGCCATTGGCCAGGGCCAGCACCTTGTTGTAGGCGTTGGTGACGTTCTGGATCTTGGTGATGGAATTGGATTTGGCAAGGGGCAATTCTTTGAGTGCATCCACTACCGCTGCCCGGGCGACGTCAGTGTCCAATCCGAGAATACCCATGTCGAAGAAATCTTCACGGGTGGGGGCTGGCTTGGTTTCGGCATCGCCATATTCGGAAGTTTTCTTCACTGCGGCGTCGGCTTTGCCCATAGCGCGCTGGACGAATTCATTCAAGCCGGCCTGGTAGTTGATGCGGTCAGTCTTGGTCTCAAGGCTCAACTGATTGACGATGGCCGGCAGGTATTCATCCTCGATATCATGGCCCAGGACGATGTCCAGGCGCATGGTGCCGTCCGACAGCGCGGTGCGCAATGTCTTGCGCACATCGACGATGCTCTGTTCATAGGCGCTCTTGGCCGCGATCTCTGCACGCTGGGCGGCGGCCAGCACGGCTTGCTTGGCGGCTTGCTCGCTCACTCGGGCCGCGGTGAATTCGGCTTGCGCCTTGAGCACGGCTTCATGGGCTTCCAGCCGGGCAGTATTGCGCTGGATCAGCAGGCTCACCTGTTCGATGGTGCCGGTGGTGTCGGTGATGAAGGTCTGGGTGATCTCGTTATAGTTGCCGGCTGCATCGATATGACGCAGCTTGAGCACGACCTTGCCATTGCCTTCCTTGGTATCGCCTTGCAGCACCAGCTGTTCGCTGGCCTTGAGCGTGTACCAGGTACCAGTGGCAACTTTGGTCCTGATGCCGTCGGCATTGACGATGACCAGCGACGTGTTGTCGGTACCGGCGCCCGCCTGTAACTGGAAGTGCAGTTCCGCCCCGTCCGCGCGTGGGCTCGACAGTTCCAGCGCGCTGCCGGTCTGGCGGGTGATGCCATCGTTGCTGAGCACCCCATCGTCGCGACCAGCGGCCAGGCGCAGATTCAGGGCGGGGGGAGCGACATTGTCGAAGGTAAAGCGCAGCGGTGTTTCCAGGGTGTTGGCATTGCCATAGCCACCCGTGAACTGGCTGCCCTTTTGCACGACGCGGGCCTTGACCCAGATTTCACCATTGGCTTCGGTCAGCTTGTCGGTTTCATAGACAAAGCGGTTGGGGTTACTGCCAGAGGTGTTGAGCTTGGTTGGCACTTCGCGCCAAATGTCCCAGATCGGGTTGCCTTTGTCATCGAAGCTGGTGGCAATGGCCAGTTGCAGCTGTTCGCTGGCGTCGTCCAGTTGCTTGTTGAGGGCGATGCGGATGGCGCCGTTCCTGGTGAGCCTGTCGCGATCACCGTTGGTGGCAGGGAAGCTGCCGCGGTCGTTGGTGTCGTTGTAGAAAGTGTCGCTGGCCAGGCTCAACGGATCCTGGGCGGCAAAGCGGGTCATGTTGGCGGGCGTGTTCAGGTTGACTCGCACGTCGGTGCTGTTGCTGCTCCACAGGGCGTGATTGGTCCGGCTGTTGTTGCCATCGATGACGGTGACTTGGGCTGTGATGGAGCGGCTGCTATCCAGGTTGAACAGTTCTTCCCGGTTGTTGTCATCGGCCATGATGATGGCGTTGCCGCTGGCGTCGGCGCGGGTGGTCGGCAGGGTGATGCTCACTTCACGGCCCAGCCCGTCAATGGCCTTGAGCATCACGCTGACCTTGGCATTGGGCGTGGTCTTGACGCGCATGTTGCCATCGAAGAAGTCGCCCTGGTCCAGCACCAGCGGGGTGTTGGTCGGCGCATCCTGCCATTGCTTCGGATTGCTGATCACGGCATTGCGGATGGTAATGACCGGATTGGGAATGGCCACGTGGTTGTTGGCCAGGTAGTCGGCCACGGTGCTCCCATTGGGCAGCTTCTGCAGGGCATCGTAGGTGCGCTGGGCGAGCTCGCGTGCCTCCTGGTCGAGCTCGGGGTTGTCCATGATCTGTATCAGCGCTTCGCTGAAGAGTGCTCCTTGCAGCGCACTGGCACGCGGCAAGGTCTGGCCTGCCGTATTGGTGGCCCACTTCAGACCGGTACCCGCGTCATCCAGGAATTTCAGGTTATCGGCCAGGCGGGCGAGCACGACGGCCTGGTTGGGATAGGTCTTGCTGTCCAGGCGCACCAGGTTGGCAATGGCCTTGAGGGCAGCACCGTAGTTCTGTGTTTCCACGCTCAGGGCGTTGTTGAAGCTTTTTTCGGTGGTGGCGACCACTTCGCCGCCAATGGCGTCGACCTTGAAGAAGCCGCTCACCGCGTTGTTGGCCGCGGTGATGCGCTCTTCGGTCACTTCGGGCAGGTCGGCCAGCCGCAGCACGCCTTGGTCCAGGCCGGCCTTGAGTGCGGCCAGTTCGGTCAGGGCCGTGACGTTGATGGTCTGGTTCACGCCACTGGCCATGACCACTGCGCGCAGCGGTATTGTGCCCAGGTCGGTCAGTTTCAGGCTGGCTTCGTCGACGTAGTTGTCGGCCACGCCCGGGGTGTTGTCGCGTACCACCAGCAGCAACGGGCCTTTGTAGAGGGGACGGTTCAGCGTCAGGGTGTACTTGCCGTCGACCACTGCCACGGTGTCGCTCAAGGCATTGCCGAACTGGTCATAGGCCGTAACGTTCGCGTTCTTGATGGTGCCCAGCGTGGCGCTGCCCCGAACGACGGCCGCGGACGGGTCGATCGTGCCGGCGCCGCCACCACCGCCGGCGGCTGCAGGGCCAGTGCCAGTACCTGCGCTGTTGTTGCCGCCGTTAGCAGCGCTGCCAGCATTGCTGATATTGCTGCCACCGCCGCTATTGCCACTGTTGCCGGAGCTACCCCCGCCACCTCCGCCGCCACCGCCGCCGGCCGCAGCCAGCAACGCCAGCGCACCGGCTGCGAGGGGCCATTGCACGCCCCAGTTCTTGTCATGTTGTGAGTTGATTTCTGCATCGGCTATCTGGCTTTGATGATCGGGGGCCTTGGTGGGCGTGAAGTTGGGTTGCTCGGTGTTGCCGCTGTTGCCGTGGCTCTCGGTGGCGGCGCTGGGTTCGCGCTCGCCGGGTTCCACCACCACCGGCTTGTCACCGTCTTCCTCTTCCTCCTTGCGGGCCTTCTTGTTCTTGGCGTTGTTCTGGTTGTAGCGGGTGATTTCCTTGGAACTGACGGTGAGGTTGGCTTCCGGCGAGACATCGATCTTTTCGATCTGCTGGAACATGGTGGAGAACGGCAACTTGCCATCGGCGAATTGCAGTGACGAGTCCGGGGAACTGAGCGCATTGACCGCGCCGTTGTTGATGATGATGCGGTCGCCATTGACCAGGACCAGCAACAGGTCGACGTCGAGGGCACGTACGTCCTTGATGGTCTTGATGGAGATGTTCTTCAGATAGGCGTCGGCGTCGGACAGCTTCAGGACGGTGATGGTCATGGTGGTACTCCCTAGAAAGTGACTAATCGAAATCGGCTCGGAACACGGTTTCCTCCAGCTGCGCAAGCACTGCGCATTCGATCACCTGAACTTTTGTTCGCGTCGGCCATCGCGCAGGGGCGATGCGTGGGCTTGCCGTCGAAAAAAAGCTGCCGGGGCATGACGATTTGCGCTCGTCATGCCACTTCAGGTTGCGTGGATCGAAACGGGATGGAATTCTTGTTCAGTGACAAATACCCGCCATAGTGATGGCGATCATTTGTCCTGATAAGGGGATTGGTGGAATAAGAGGGAAAACTAAAAAATTAACGAAATATGCCTCTTCATATTTCGATATCTATATCGAATTATTTCTTTTATTTCTTCGAATATGTTTCGAATTCGGTATTAAAGAGGAGGGGTGATTGATGAAAAGCCGCTCTGGTAGCGGGTTTCAGTGCTCTTCTTTCGATCTGTGAGGGGCTGTTGAATATAGGGAGCGAAAAATTATTGGATTTCTCTGGAGTTTTTTGTGATGGACTGAAAATAAGTTTTTATTGAGTGCATGTGGTTCAGATCGACTGCGTAATAGGTGAATCTTCATGTCGAATTCTCACTCCAGTTCCTGATGCTGATCCGCATGAAGTGAAAGAAAATCTGCGGGTTGTGGTGGTGCGGAGTTGGCGAGCTTGAATAAAAAAGGCTCCCGATCGGGAGCGTCAGATTGATGACAAAGCCTTGGCGAAAGCCAAGGCTTTGTTGTTTAATCGGACATGCTCAAAAAACCGACAGCCGCCCAGCATGAGTTAGAGATGGTGACCATCGAGATGCTCGTGCCCAAGGACCATCTGCTGCGCAAGATCGACGCGGCGGTGGATTTCGAGTTCATCCGCGAGAAGGTGGCGCATCTGTATTGCGCCGACAATGGCCGCCCGGCACTGGACCCGGTGGTACTCTTCAAGCTCTTGTTCATCGGCTACCTCTTCGGTATCCGCAGCGAGCGCCAGCTCATCCGCGAGGTCCAGGTCAATGTGGCCTATCGCTGGTTTGCCGGATTCCGTCTGACCGACAAGGTACCGGACTCCTCCACCTTCTCCCAGAACCGGCGCCGCCGCTTCATTGATACCACCGTCTATCAAGAGATCTTCGACGAGATCGTGCGCCAGGCCATTGGACGCGGCATGGTCGATGGCCGCGTGCTCTACAGCGACAGCACCCACCTCAAGGGCAACGCCAACAAGAACAAGTTCGACTACGTTCAAGTTACCAGACACCCTCGGCCTATCTGGCCGAACTGGATGCCGCTGTGGATATCGACCGTGCCGAGCATGGCAAGAA
>NZ_BADI01000210.1:0-4277 GCF_000333555.1 Herbaspirillum sp. B65
AGCGGATTTGCCCTTGCTGGTGCGGCCCGACATTTCAGGTAGGCTGTGCCGGCTTTATCGAAAGAGACGCAAAACGTTTCTTCAGAGGATGGAGCACAAGTCCCGGCCATCCCGGGCGCCTTTTGCATCATCCTCGATGAAGGAATCGCCGTGTGAGCTTGCGCGGACGATTTCTACAATATCTAACTGAGGAGAGAACTCGATGCAATTCAATACCATGCTCAAGACCATTCCGGCCCTGCTGATCGGTGCCGCCCTGTCGCAGGCGGCCCTTGCCGCCGACATCAAGCTGGGCGTGGCCGAAGCGCTGACCGGCCCGGCCGCCAAGTATGGCGTGGCCATCAAGAACGGCTTCACGCTGGCTTCCGAAGAAATCAATGCCAAGGGCGGCGTCAACGGCGACAAGCTGGCCCTGGTGATCGAAGACGAACAAGGCAAGAAGGAAGAAGACATCTGCCCGCAGGGTCAGCCCTTGCGCTACAGCACGACCAATCAACTGGGGTATCGGGAATACAAATCCAAGCCTGAGCAATGCCGAGGCTGCAAGGTACGCGAGCAATGCACCAATAGCGCCAATGCGGTCAAGGTGGTCACGCGCCATGTGTGGGAGCGTTCCAAGGAGAAGGTGGATGATCGGCGTCGTACCGAATGGGGCAAGCGCATCTATGCCAGACGCAAGGAAACGGTAGAACGCAGCTTCGCCGACGCCAAGCAATTGCACGGACATCGTTATGCCCGTATGCGGGGATTGCGCAAGGTCGCCGAGCAATGCTTGTTGGCGGCGGCGGCCCAGAACATGAAGAAGATTGCCCTGCTGGTGGCGCGCTTGCGCGCGCTTTTACACGGCTTGAGCGCCTCTGCCAGCGTACTAAAGTGGCTACAGAGAAAAATGAGCGCCTTACTTGGCTTCTGCGCCATCGACCATCTGCAAATTACCTGCGCCTGAAAAACAAAACCCCGTGTTCGAATACACGGGGTTCGTCATCAACCTGAGGCTCCCGATCGGGAGCCTTTTCTTCAGTGCTTCAGTGTCTCAATGCTTCAGAAACCCAGGGTACGGCCATCGGGATTGCGCGGATCCGAGAAACCGTCGAAGCCATCCGCCTTGATCTGGATGGTCTGGGTACGGCCCATGGAAGGTTGCACGCTGATCTTCTGGCCCTTGTCCTGCAGGATCTTGAGGGTATCGGGCGACAAGCCCTTTTCCACGCGCAACTGATCCGGCGCCCACTGGTGATGGATGCGCGGGGTAATGGTGGCTTCGGCCACGTTCATGTCGTGGTCGATCACGTTGAGGATGGTCTGCAGGGTGGTCGTGATGATGCGGCTGCCTCCCGGACTGCCGGTGACCAGGAAGGGCTTGCCATCCTTGAGCACGAAGGTGGGCGACATCGACGACAGCGGGCGCTTGTACGGGCCCACTGCGTTGGCGTCGCCACCGATCAGGCCAAAGGCATTGGGTACGCCTGGTTTGGCGGCGAAGTCATCCATCTCGTTGTTCAAGGTGATGCCGGTGCCGGTGGCGACGATGCCGCTGCCGAAGTTCAGGTTCAGCGTGTAGGTGGTGGCCACCAGGTTGCCGTCCTTGTCGGCCACCGAGAAGTGGGTGGTCTGGTCGCTTTCATACGGCTGCGGCTGGCCCGGCTTGATTTCGGAAGACGGGGTGGCACGGTCCGGGTTGATCTTCTTGGCCAGTTCATCGGCATAGGCGCGCGAGGTCAGGCCCTTGACCGGGACCTTGGTAAAGTCCGGGTCGCCCAGGTATTCGGAGCGGTCAGCATAGGCCAGCTTCATGGCCTCGGCCATCAGGTGAATGGTCTGGGCGCTGTCGGCACCGTACTGCTTCAGGGGATAGCGTTCCAGGATGTTCATCATCTGGATGATATGCACCCCGCCCGAGCTCGGCGGCGGCATGGACATGACCTGGTAACCACGATAGTTGCCCGACACCGGCACGCGCTCGACCACCTTGTAGTTCTTCAGGTCGGCTTCGCTGATCAGGCCGCCGTGCTTGTCCATCTCGGCCACGATCTTCTTGGCGATGGCGCCCTCATAGAAGGCCTTGGGGCCTTCCTTGGCGATCAGGCGCAGCGACTTGGCCAGGTCTTTCTGGACCAGCATCTCGCCTTCCTGCAGTGGACGACCTTGCTTGAAGAAGATGGCCTTGGAGGAATCCCACTGGCCCAGGTGTTCACGCTCGGCCGACAGGATCAGCGCCAGGCTGCGGCTGACCGGGTAACCCTTGTCGGCCAGTTCGATGGCCGGCTGAATCACTTGCGAGAGCTTCATCGTGCCGTACTTGGACAGCGCGTGCGACAGACCTGCCACCGTGCCCGGCACGCCCACGGCCAAGTGGGTATAGAGCGAGCGGCCCGGCACCACGTTGCCCTTGTCGTCCAGATACATGTTGCGGGTGGCGCGCTGCGGGGCCATCTCGCGGAAGTCCAGGGCCACGTTCTTGCCGGTCTTGGCATCGTGGATCATCATGAAGCCGCCGCCGCCGATGTTGCCGGCATTGGGCAGCACCACCGCCAGCGCGAAGCCCACGGCGACACCAGCGTCAACCGCATTGCCGCCCTTCTTGAGGATGTCTACGCCGACCTGGGTGGCCAGTTCCTGTTCGGTGGCCACCATGCCGTGCTGGCTGTGGACCGGGCTGATGATGTCATAGGTCAGGTCGTACTTGACCACGGGGGCCGCCGGCGGCGGTGTCTGGGCGGCGGCTGGCAGCAAGGCCAGCGCGCCGCACAGTGGCAGCAGCGCCAGGGCGGGTTTGCAAAGACCGATGAATGTCTGCATGAGGGATGCTCCTGATGATCTGGACTGGTGAATGTGCATATTATTTATAGGAATGCCGACCGCACCCTGATGCAACTGCGGGCAGGGACGACACCGGGAGATTGTAGAGAATGGAGCTTTTCTGTCCAGAGCCAGGGACTGGCAATGGATGGATGATTGATGTGGATTCGTCCACCGATGGTGTGGATCGCAGTGCGCGCAGATCGCTACGGTGGAGCTTCAGGTACTCTCGCGCAGCGCCAGTTCAAAGCCCAGATCGAGCCGACCTTTAGGAATGGCTTCGCCCTTCAACTGGCGCACCAGCATCTCGGCCGACTTATAGCCGATGTCGTAGCGCGGCGTGACCACCGTGGTAATGGAGGGCGTGGCACAGGCCGCCCAGGACAGATCGTTGAAGCCGGCGATGGCCATCTCGCGCGGCACGCTGATGCCCTGGCGCTGGCATTCGAACAGCGCACCCAGGGCCAGGTCATCATTGCAGCAGAACACCGAATCGCAATCCGGGTGCTGCTCCAGCACGCAGCGCAACAGTTGCGCCCCCATGTCGACCGTGGTCGGCTGGGGCAGGAGCACTTCGATATCGGGCGCGATACCGGCTTCCAGCAAACCTTTGCGAAAGCCCTCGCGGCGCTTCATCATGCGCGGATCGAGCTGGGCCGCCAGAAAGGCCGGCCGTCGATAGCCGCGTTCCACCAGATGCCGCGCCACCGCCTGTCCGGCGCGGGTCTGCGAAAACCCCACCGAATAATCCTGCTGGCTGCGCCCCAGGTCGAACATGCGCACCGCCGGGATATGGCGGCTGGCGGCTTGGCTTTGCAGGATCTCATGCTGCTCGCTGCTGGAGAGCAGAAAGCCGGCCGGCGCATGGGCCAGGTAAGTGGCGATCAGTTGTTCTTCCTTGGCCCGCACGTAGCCGGTTTCACCGATGAGGAACTGGTAGCCGGCCTGGGCCAGGTAATCGCGAATGCCGGAGAGGGTTTCGATGAAGACCGCATTGGTCAGGGACGGCACCAGCACGGCCACCACCTGCGAGCGTGCCGAGGCCAGCGTGGAAGCGGCCTGGTTGGGGACGTAGCCGAGCTTCTGGATGGCTTGCTGGATGCGCAGGCGTGACTGTTCTTGAACCAGTGCTGGCGTTTTGAGCGCACGCGAGACCGTCATCGAACTCACGCCCGCCTCGGCAGCCACGTCCATGATCGTGACGCGCCCGGTGGCGCGACTGCCGCGCACGGCGGATTTGGCCGGCTTGGCGGCGGGGCTGGTCGCTTTGGGCTTGGACTTGGGTGCTGCGCGCTGGGTCATGGATCGAGGAGGAGGGCGGTCTTTTCAGGTGGCCACATGATACCTGCTTGCGCGCTGCTGTTGGCGACGGCGAAGTGCCAAGCCGTATTTCTGCAAAACAATTTTTCTCGACGCTGCGTCTTGCGGTGCGCATCGTCTTGCGCACCGCAACACAACAAGTGTTGACCCGGCAAAAT
>NZ_BADI01000209.1:0-2234 GCF_000333555.1 Herbaspirillum sp. B65
AAATCCAGATGGCGATCAGCAGGGCCGCGGCACTCACCAGCAACACCGCGCCCACCCGTACCACCAGCCGGGTATAGAGCGAAGGCCCGGCGAGCACCTGCTGGGGACGGTCGTGCATCAGGACTGCGCGCCTGAATTCAGGCCCGCCGGGGCCACCAGCGCCACTTCAGCAGCAGCCTGCTGCAGCACCAACTGGTAACCCAGGCCGCGCAGGGTGCGGATCTCGAAACCCGCCCCGGCCAGCTTCTTGCGCAGGCGCGCCACGTATTGCTCGACGGTGTTGGCGTTGGGCGTGTCATCGACCGTGAAGAGCCGGTCCATCAACTCGTCCTTGTTGAAGATGCGCCCCGGCCGGGCCGCGATGATTTCCAGCAGGGTCACCTCGCGCCGGGTCAGTTCGATGGGTTGGCCGTCCAGCGTGGCGGTACGGCTCTTGCGGTCGATGCACAGGTTGGCACAGTGCAGCAGGTTGGTCGATTCCCCGCCGCTACGGCGCAACAGCACGCGGATGCGCGCCTCCAGCTCACGGAAGTCGAACGGCTTGACCAGGTAATCGTCGGCGCCCAGGTCGAGTGCGCGTACCCGCTCCTCGATCTCGCCGCAGGCGGTGAGCATCAGCACGGGCGTGTGCTGGCCACGGGCGCGCAACTGTTGCAGCAAGCCAAAGCCATCGGTATGCGGCAGCATCACGTCCAGGATCAGCAGGTCGAAGGCTTCGCCCAGGCGGCCACTGGCATGGGCGCCGTGGCTTTCCCATTCCACGGTATGGCCGATGCGGGTGAGATGGGAAACGATGGCCTCGGCCACGTCGGCGGTGTCTTCGACCAGCAGGATGCGCATGGGGGTCTCCAGTATTTTTTGACGATGCCGCAACTGTTGGGCGTTGCTTGGGCAGGGCGCCATTGTATGCCCGAACCGGCATCCCACCACCATGGACGTCAGGATTTAGTCAGATTGGTTACAGCTTCGCGGCCTAGCATCGCCGTCAGTATAAAAAATCCTATAAATCATTTGGAGACTTGCATGAGCGACCATGCCCCTGGCACATCGGCCATCGACCCGTCACGTCCATTGCTGGAAATCGACCGTGTCACCCTGCAATACAAGACCAGCGATTCGCTGGTGACGGCCACCCAGAGCGTGAGTTTCAACGTCCATCCGGGCGACCGCTACATCTTGCTGGGCCCCTCGGGATGCGGCAAATCTACGCTCTTGAAGGCCATCGGCGGCTACCTGCAACCGACCTCCGGGGCGATCCGCTTGAAGGGCCGGGAAGTGCATGAACCGGGCCCGGACCGCATGATGGTGTTCCAGGAGTTCGACCAGTTGCTGCCCTGGAAGACCGTGCGCCAGAACGTCGAATTCGCGCTGCACGCCAGTGGCCGCCTGCACGGCCGTGCCGCCGCCGAGCGCGCCGAGTACTACATCGGCAAGGTCGGCCTGGCCAAGTTCATCGACAGTTATCCGCACATGCTCTCTGGCGGCATGAAGCAGCGCGTCTCGATTGCCCGTGGCATGGCCATGGAGCCCGATGTGCTGCTGATGGATGAACCCTTCGCCGCGCTGGATGCACTGACCCGTCGCAAGATGCAGGACGAACTGCTGCGCCTGTGGGATGACACNCAATTCACGGTTCTCTTCGTGACCCACTCGATCGAGGAAGCCATCCGGGTCGGCACCCGCATCCTGCTCCTGACGCCCCATCCGGGCCAGGTCCGCGCCGAACTCAACAGCATTGATCCGAGCCAGCTTGGCACGGCCGCCCAGGCCGAGCTGGAAACCCGCATCAACGACATGCTGTTCGCCCACCACTGATTTTGCGCCGGAGACTTTCACATGCCAACCAATCTGCCCTTCGTCCGCCCGGAAATCCTGGTGGACCCCAATCCCCATGCCACCGCCGAAGTCCAGCGCCCGCTGTCAGCGTTTGAATCGCTCTATCGCCTGGGCTGGCTGCGCAAGACCGTGATCCTGCTGGTACTGGCGGCGATCTGGGAAGTCTATGGCTGCTGGCTGGACAATGCTTTGCTGTTCCCCAGCTTCAGCGAAACGGTGCAAGCCTTCTTTTCCGGCATCGGCAGCGGCGTACTGCTGCAACGCGCCGCCGTGTCGATGCAGACCCTGCTGGTGGGCTATGGCCTGGGTATTCTGTTGGCCGGCTTGCTGACCACGGTGGCCATCAGCTCGCGCATCGGCAACGACCTGCTGGAAACCCTGACCTCCATTTCAACCCG
>NZ_BADI01000208.1:0-5668 GCF_000333555.1 Herbaspirillum sp. B65
AGCGGCGGCTGCGCGTACCGTCGGTCCCTTTGTCTTTTTCGATCATATGGGCCCGGTGGAATTCGATGCCGGCACCACCGAGGGCGATGTCCGCCCGCATCCGCATATCGGCTTGGCCACCGTGACTTACCTGTTCTCCGGCGCCATGATGCATCGTGACAGCCTGGGCGTGGTCCAGCGCATCACCCCGGGGGCGGTCAACTGGATGGCGGCGGGGCGCGGCATCGTGCACTCCGAGCGCATTCCCGACGATATTCGCGAGCAGAAGGTGCCGGTGCATGGCTTGCAGATGTGGGTAGCGCTGCCCGCCGAGCAGGAAGAGGGCGCCCCCCTGTTCCGTCATTACGCCGCCCAGGAGATGCCCGAGACCACCGTGGGCGGCGCCCGCCTGCATGTGCTGGCCGGTTCGGCCTTCGGCGTGAGCTCCCCGGTGATCACGGCCAGCCCGACGCTGTACGTGGCTGGCAGTACCACCGATGGCGCCGAACTGGAGATTGCCGCCGAGGTCCAGGAGCGCGCCCTCTATGTGGTGCGTGGCGATGTGACACTCGACGGCGAGCGCCTGGACGCCGGCACCCTGGCCATCCTGCAACCGGGGGCGAGCGTGGCGTTCAAGGCCGTGGGCGCATCGGTGTTCATGATCCTGGGCGGTGCGCCGCTGGATGGCCCGCGCTTCGTGTGGTGGAATTTCGTCGCCACCTCGCGCGACAAGATCGAGGCCGCCAAAGAGGCCTGGAACAGCCGCAACAAGCAGGTCTTCCCCGACATCCCGGGCGAGACCGAGTGGATTCCGCTGCCGGCCCACTGACGCTGAACGGCTGAATGGGCGTGAGGCAAAACAAAACCGCCTGCCGCAGTCGATGCCGCAGGCGGTTTTGCATGGGCCGGGCTAATCATCCACCAGCCATCGGCCTTCGAACCGGTTCACAGTAGACCGATGATGCGACCGATCTCGGTGATGTAGGGGCTATCCTTGAGGACCTGGTTTTCCAGGTTGTCGGCGGCGCGGCGCAGCGATTGCCAGGTATCGTTGACCTGGCCGGCGTGCGGCTGCGGTTGGTTCAGGTGTTGCCGCAGGCGTGCGATGTCTTCGCGCAGTTGGTCGGCTTCGGTGCTGCCGGCGGGCAGTTTCTGCAGTTCCGCCTCGAACTGGCCGACCATGTCCAGCAGGCGCTGGTGATCGAAACCTGGGGTTTGCATTTGCTCGCTCATGGATTCTCCTTGGGTGATTGACCGGCTCCATCATAGGCGCATTGCCGCTCGGCCGGCGAAAAAAGCTCTTTGGGTTTGCCCCGCGTCAAGTTCTCCTGTTTGGTTGCTACGCTGCGAACTAAGTTCCGGCGCACGTTACCGCCCCATGGCCTCATGCTTTGTTACACTGGCGGCTGTTTTGGCGCACGGCCCTCCCTGGCCCGCCTTGTTGATCCTGATTCATGACCTCACACGACGATTCCCTGGCCGCTGCCGTTGCCTATTTGAACTGGCAGGACGGCCACACCCAGCAGCAACTGCGCTGGCATTCCGAAGCCGGCAACCCAGCCCCCAAGCGGGTCGTGCTGGCCGATGACCAGATCGCTGCCGATACCGCCTATCGCCTGGCGTGCGAAGGCACAGGTCTGCTCTGGCGCGGCGACTTCCAGAATGCGCGCCAACTGTTGCAGGCGCTGGGGCGTCGCGTGGACCGTGCGCGCGAACGGGCCAGTGCCAAGAGCCGGGGCCAGCCGACTGCCAGTGACAGCCCGGCGCAGGCTTTCCATCATCATCGCCAGATGCAGGCGCAGCGCGCGCGCATCCTGGGGATGCTGCTGATCCCGCTCGATCCCGGTTTCGTGGTGCCGCTGCGGCGCGCGCCGGATGTGCAGGCCGCGTGCCACCAGACCTATGGCGCGGCGCTGGCCGGCGCGGCCTTCGCGGTCTCGCTGCGCGAAACTGCAGGCTTGATCGGCGCGTACGAATGGCGCAAGAAGGGGGTCGAGATCGGCGCGTTGGGTGCGCGCATCCATCCCTGGTATGGCGTCTTTTCTCCGGTGCGCGGCGAATACGTGGACCTGGTGGCGCAAGCGCCGTTGCCTTCCACCGAACTGGCCTTCGATATCGGCGTGGGCAGTGGCGTGCTCTCGGCGGTGCTGGCGCAGCGTGGCGTGCGCAAGATCGTCGCCACCGACATGGACCCGCGCGCCCTGGCTTGTGCCCGCGAAAACCTGCAAGCCCTGGGGGCGCTGGAGCAGGTGGAGTTGCAGCAGGCCGACCTGTTCCCGCCGGGACGTGCGCCGCTGATCGTCTGCAATCCGCCCTGGCTGCCGGCCCGCCCGAGCTCGCCTATCGAGCAGGCCGTCTACGACCCGGAAAGCCGGATGCTGCTGGGCTTTCTCAATGGCCTGGCCGCCCATCTGACGCCCCAGGGTGAAGGCTGGCTGATCATGTCGGACTTCGCCGAGCATCTGGGCTTGCGCGCCCCCGGCATGTTGGCCGAGGCCATCGCGCAGGCTGGCCTGACGGTGGTGGCGCGCCATGACATCAAGCCGCGCCACGGCAAGGCCGCCGATCGCGACGATCCGCTGCACGCTGCCCGCAGCAAGGAAACCACCACCCTGTGGCGCCTGCGCGCACGGGGCTAAGTCCCCTCACAACCGGGCAGAAAGGCGCATCCCATGAAACCGACCCAGCTTCTCGCGCTGCTCTTGTGCGCATCGATATGGCCGGCCACGGCCCAGGTCACCACGCGCGACCTGGGTGGCCACTATGGGCCGCAACAGGGGGTAGCTGTTCCGGTCCCGGTTCCCGTTCCGGTGCCGGATGTACTGAACCGCAATGCACCCCTGAGCGAACCCATCACCACCTCCGGCAATAGCTGCACTTGTCAGGTGGCCGAGACCAGCGGCGGCGCCTGCATGATCTTCCTGCGCACCAACGCGGCCGACTGGATCGCTCGCAATGCGCCGCAGACCGCGCTGCGTTCCTCGGCCAGCGGGCGCTACTACGACGCTCCCTTTGCGCTGGCCGCCAGCGCCTGTGCCGGCCGCAAGGTGGCGCCGGGTGGCGTGAAGGTGCATTGGCTGGATCGCCGCAATGCCATCCTGGAATGGAAGTGAGCCGCTGAATCAGACCGCTTCCTGCCAGGCAGGAAAGTCCAGCACGACCGAGAAATACCCATTGGGCAGATAGGCAAAGCGCATCTCGCCGCCATGGGCGCGCATCACCTCTTCGACGATGGACAGCCCCAGGCTGGCGCCCATGCGGTTTTCGCCGCGGGGAGCGAAGGGCTTGCGCAGCCGCTCCCAATCCTTGGCCGCGATGCCCGGTCCATCATCGATGAAACTGAGCTGGTGGCGCTGGCCATCGCTGTCCAGCCTGACCTGCAGCAAGCCCGGTGCGCCGTATTGCAGGGCATTGTCGAGGATGTTCTTGATCGCTTCGCCTAGCGCGATGGCGTCGCCCCGGATCAGGCAGGGCAGGGGCGGCACGTCCAGCGCCAGGTCGTGCGGGGTGCGAGTGCGATTGGACAGTACCTCGGTCATCTGCGAGCGCACCAGCTCGCCCAAGTCGATGGGGGCTTGCAGGCTGCTGTCATTGCGATGCTGGACCATCGCATGATTGATGAGCTGGTTGACCAGCGCGCCCAGGTTGCCGGTACGTTCGCGCAACAGGGCCAGGTGGCGCTGGCGCTTGTCGTCATTGCTTTCATTGGCCAGCAGTTCCATCTGCGCCACCAGCGCCGTCACCGGCGTGCGCAACTGGTGGGCGGCGTCACCGATGACGCGGCGCATGGTGGCGCGATGCACTTCCAGGCGCTGCATGAAGGCATTGATGGCCGACACCAGGGCATGGGTCTCGGCGGGCACGGTTAAGGACAGAGGTGAAAGATCGTTCAGGTCGCGTTCGCGGATGGCCGCCTCGATGCGCTTCAAGGGCGCCAGTGCCTGGTACAAGGTGAACATTGCTGCCACCAAGGTGAGCACGCTCATGGCCACGATCACCATCAGCGCCTTGCTGCCCAGGCTCTGGGCAAAGGACATGCGGGCATTGTTGGTCTGCGCCAGCACGATCACGGCCCAGGGATGGGGACTGTTGACCGGCATACGGCGGCCGATGATGGCCATGCGCACGGGCGTACCCAGGTATTGACCATCGCGCAGCAGCGGGCCTTGCTCCAGCTCGCTCCAGGAATCTCGGGCCGGGAATTCGGCATCGCCCGCAAATCACCCTGCCACGCGGATCGAATACCACATAGATCGCATGGTCGCCGGTGCCCAGCATCGACAGCGCCGCCCAGCGCACATCGACGTTGACCTCGCCATGGTCGTACCAGGTATTCTCGGCGATCTGCAGGGCGCTGCCGGCCAGGATGCGGTCATAGGCCTGGCGCGCCGCCAGTTGGGTGGAAATCCAGATGGCGATCAGCAGGGCCGCGGCACTCACCAAGCATGGGTTGCGAATAGTAGAGCGAAGCCACGGCCAGGCCGGCGCCGCTGGCCAGCAGGCCGATCAGGCCGGTCGACAGACCGTGGGAATGGGATGCCGCATGAGTGGCGGCAGCTGGATGGGCAGCAGCCGGCACAGCGCCGGTACTGGCGGGATGCGGTTTTTGCAGACTGTTCATGGTGGACCTCGATAGGGTTGGTCTTGCGGCCGGCCCGGGAAAACCCCCTCTCTGCCAGCGTTGCAACGGATTGTCCGCTGACGGGCTCAGATTCGGTAGTAGCGTCGCCGGCAGAATTGTTATACGTTAGCCGTATGACCAAGCCCACCTCCCCTGCCCCCAGTTTCTCGGCCACCGGCCTGACCGACCGCATCGAATTGATCCAGACCTTCGTGCGCATCGTCGAGGCCGGCAGCCTCTCGGCCGCTGCCGCCCAGCTCGCCACTACCCAGCCCACCGTCAGTCGCCGTCTGCAAACGCTGGAACGCTCGCTGGGTGTGCGCCTGCTGCAGCGCTCCACCCACGCCATGAAGATGACCGAGGATGGCGAACGCTGCTACGAGCGCGCCAAGGAATTGCTGGCCGGCTGGGATGAGTTCGAAAACGAGTTGCGCGGGGCGCGCCAGCACGCCGAGGGCGCGCTGCGGGTGGTGGTGCCGCACGCCTTCGGACAGCACCAACTGATCGGACCGCTGGCCCAGTTCATGCGCGCGCATCCGCGCATCACGGTGGAATGGCTGCTGCACGATCGCGCTGCCGATTTCATCAGCCAGGGCATCGATTGCGCCATTCAGGTGGGTGAAGTCAATGATCCCTCGGTGGTGGCGATCCATCTGGCGGAGGTGCCGCGCATGACGGTGGTGGCCCCCGCGCTGTTGCAGGGACGCCCCCTGCCGCGGCGTCCCTCCGACCTGGCGACCTTTCCTTGGATCGCCATTCCTGCCTTCTATCGGCGCGACATCACGCTGACCCATGTCAGCACCGGCGAGCAGCGCCAGGTGGCGTTTCGTCCACAGTTGGTTACCGACAGCCTGTATGCGCTGCGCAACTGTGCCATCCAAGGCATGGGGGTGGCCGTGGGGTCGTCCTGGGTACTGGCCGAGGATGTGGCAGCGGGCCGTCTGGTGCAATTGCTGCCGGAATGGGAACCCGCGCCGCTGCCGGTGTCGCTGCTCTATCCCTATGCGCGCTTCTATCCGGCGCGCCTACGCCACTTCATCGATACCATGAAGGAGGCCAGCCGGCCGT
>NZ_BADI01000207.1:0-3748 GCF_000333555.1 Herbaspirillum sp. B65
CCGATGAAGACCTCTCGGTGGATTTCTCCGAAGTCACTACCAGGCACGACCGGGTGGCCGTCATCGTCACCCAGCCGCTGACGGACAATGAAGTCTGGACGCAATACCAGCCAGGTGAAATGAAGGTCTTCGTGGACGGCGCCGTAGTCGACTGACACCGACCTGCCGGCGTGTCTTATCCACAGGCGAATTTTTCGCCAAGTTGAACCTGTCCACAGGGGAAAAAAGGGACAGGCCAGCGCCGCCTTTCGTGTTTTGCACAGGCTGTTACAAAAAAACCTGACCCTCCCGGCCAGCTTGTCTTTTCCCCAAGCCTCCTACTCTGTCCCCCTATCACCCGCCCGCGAAGCGCCTTCAGGGCTGCTAGTTTGAAGTCGCTGCTGCGCAGCCTGTGGATAGATGAGCTTATTGGGGCAAATATGCCGATTCGCCTGTGGATAACTTAGGTTTACCAGAGTAAAATGCGTCCCTCGTTTCGCGCCCGGACGACTTCGTCCAAGGCCCGTCCGCTGGACGCGGCAAGGGGCGCCGCAATCATCCGACAAGAAAGCTTCATGGAAAACTTCTGGCAAGCCTGCTCCCACAAACTCGAGCAGGAGTTGACGCCTCAGCAATACAGCGCCTGGATCAAGCCGCTGGTGCCGCTCCGAAGACCTCGATGGAGGCCAGCCGATAGCGCTGGCGCAGGCGCTCGCGGATATCGGCATTGTCCGGCAGCAGGTTGTCGAAGTAGTGGCGCACGGCGTCGCCGCGCAGTTCGCCCGAGGCCGTCAGCGGCAAGGACAGCGACAGCGGCCGGAAATGCACCGAGCGTACCCACTGCGGGGCATAGTGGAAGCGGTGCAATTGGCGCTCCACGCTCCAGGTGCCGACCAGCTCGCCATTCATCCAGGCATGGAGTTGCTGCATTACCAGGAACCCCGCTTCTTGCTGGGGATGGTGGCCGCCGCACCGGGCTCGGCGATATGATGCCGGCCAGGCTCGCTGGCGTTGACGTGCAGCCTGAGCGTGGCGCCCAGGGTCGCCAGCAGCAACAGCGTCTGTTCCACGCTGACCGCGCCGGGATTGGCCTCAATCTCGGCGATGCGCGCCTGGCTTACGCCGATGCGTTCGCCCAGTTGCGCCTGGGTCATGCGCTGCTGCTTGCGCAGGGCACGCAGGTGCTCGCGCAACTGGGCCGACAGGCTGATGGGGAAATCGTTGGCCATGGGGGCTACCTCGATACAGGAAAGACGGGAAGGGCGTAGGCGGCCCTATGGTATTAATATAGGATAAGAGCGATAAATGCACAATACAAGAAATATCTTGTTTTTGTAATTTATCGCTTTTATCTTATAAATTCTATTTATCGCCCTTAGCTTGTATTTTGCCTGCGCCTGCACCTGGTACCAGTGCGGTCAGCGCCGCCAGCGAATCCAGCCACCACGACAGCGCCGGGCCGGCCGGATGGTCGGGCTTGTAGACGCACTGGATGGGCAACTCCGCCCCTTGCGGCGGATGGTGGATGGTACTGATGCTCACCAGCCTTCCATGGTCCAGGTCGTCCTGCACCACATGCCGCGGCATGTTGCCCCAGCCCATGCCGGCGCGCAGCAGGGCGTGCTTGGTTCCGAGGTCGCTCATGCGCCAGGTCAGGCGCGAGTGCACCGAGAAATCCTGGCGCGCCGTCAATTCGCTGCGGTCGGAAAGCACCAGCTGGGTCTGCTGCTGCAACAGCTTTTCCGAAATCCGCCCCCGCACCTTGGCCAGCGGATGATCCGGCGCCACCACCGCCACCAGTTGCACGCTGGGCAGTGTAATACGCAGCAGGTTGGGCGGCGTGGTGGGCAACGTGCCCAGGATGCCCAGCATGGAACGCCCATCGATGACGCGCTCGGCCACCGCCCCCAGGGCTTCCACTTCCAGCCGCACCGTCACCTCCGGGAAGGCCAGGCGGAAGCGCTGCAGCAGGTCCACCAGGCAATCGGTAGGAAAGAACACGTCCACCGCCAGCGATACTTCCAGTTTTCTGTCACGTGCATAGGAGCTGGCCCGCACCCTGCAGGAATCCACATGGNTCAGCACCTGGCGCGCATCGNCCAGCAAAGCCACCCCTGGCGCGGTCACTGTCGCCGGTAGCCGCTGCGGTCGAACAGCAGCACGCCGAGCTGCTCTTCCAGCGTGGCGATGGCGTAACTGACCGCGGACTGGGCGCGCGCCAGCTTGCGGGCGGCAGCCAGGAAGCTGCCGCTGTCGGCTACTTGGACGAAGACGCGCAACTGATCCAGCGACAGGCGCTCAATATTCATACTGACCTCGATATCTGATGAAGTGCCAACTATATCTAAAATTTAGATCATGATTATAAAAAGATAATCAGTTTTTTCTGGGGGCGAACTTGCCTATTCTGTCGTCACTGGCTGCAGCGAAGCAGTAGCAAGCAGATCAGGCAAGACATTGATATCAAGCAACCGCAGCATCGACTGCAAGAAAAAACAAACCAACGTAGTTCACCCAACACAGAGAGGCTTACCATGATCACCAACTTCACCACCTTCCGTATTGGCCGCGTCCTGCTGGCTTCCTTGTTCGTCATTTCCGGGATCTTCAAGATCATCGGCTTCGCCGGCACGGTCGGCTATTTCTCCAGCCTGGGCCTGCCGGCCCCGACCCTGGTGGTGCTGCTCACCATCCTAGTCGAAGTCGGCGGTGGTCTGTTGTTGATGACTGGCCGTGGCGTGCGCCCGGTGTCACTGGTGATTGCCCTGTTTACCGTCGGCGCCACCTTGTCGGCCCATCACTTCTGGACCATGGAAGGCGCTGCCGCACAAGGCCAGATGATCCACTTCCTCAAGAACGTGGCCCTGATCGGTGCGCTGCTGCTGGTGTCTTCCATCGACCCGCAAGCGCAGCCGGAAGAGCGTCGCTGATCGTCGCTGATCATCGTTGATCGCTGCAGCCCAAGCGTACCTATCGCATCACACATAACGCATGACCCGCCCGCAGCCATGAGAATGGGCTGCGGACCTTTCCAAGGAGAGAACATGAGCACCCCCTACACCCGCCAGATCGAACGCCTGGTCAAGGGCATCGCCACCCAGGACGGCGCCGGCGTGAGTCTGACCCGCGTGCTGACCCATGACCTGCAACGCCGCCTGGACCCGTTCCTGATGCTGGACGCCTTCCATTCCGACGAACCCAGCGATTACCTGGCCGGCTTCCCCGACCATCCGCACCGTGGTTTCGAAACCGTGACCTACATGCTGGCCGGCCGGATGCGCCACCGCGACAATGCCGGCAACGAAGGTTTGCTGGAACCGGGTGGGATGCAATGGATGACCGCCGGGCGCGGCCTGGTCCACTCGGAATTACCGGAACAGGAAGATGGCCTGATGAGCGGTTTCCAGCTCTGGGTCAACCTGGCCGCCAAGGACAAGATGACTACGCCCGGCTACCAGGACATTCCGGCCGCCGGTATTCCCGAGACCTCGCCGCAACCGGGCGTGAAGGTACGCGTGTTGGCCGGCAGCGCCTTCGGGGTGGATGGCGCGATCCGTCGCGAGACCACCGAACCACTGTACCTGGACCTGAACCTGGAAGCCGGCGTCACCCTGGATTTGCCGATTGCGGCGACCCACAATGCCTTCCTCTACGTCTATGAAGGCAGGCTGGCCGTCGGCCCGCAAGGTAGCGAGGCGCGCCTGGCCGAGGCGGGACGCATGGCGCTGCTGTCCCATGTGGCCGATGCCGCAGGGGTGACGGTCAGGGC
>NZ_BADI01000206.1:0-6650 GCF_000333555.1 Herbaspirillum sp. B65
GATGTGCAGCGGCGTGGCCTCAGGTTGACTTCGCCATCGGTGGCCACGCCCTTCCGTTTCCTGTGGGTTTCGATGAGGATCTCGGTGGCCGTTAGCACATCGAAGTCGTGCGCCTCGTGCAGGCGTCCGAACAGCGCGTGCAAGGCCAGGCGCAGCAAGCCCCAGCGCCCGGTGTGATGGCAAGTGTAGAGGCTCAGCCGGCCTTCGGTCAGGGTAGAGCGCTTGCCGATGTCCAGCCCGTGCATCAGATATTCGTTATTGCCGATGAACACGAAGGGCGTGCGCCGCCAGTGCTCCTGGCCATCGATGGACAGCCGCACGCGCAAGAAGGGATAGCGCCGCAAGGCCCCCATCGCGGCCCAGGTAAAGGCCAGCCATTTGCCACGGCCCAGGCGCGCCTGCTGTTTTTCGCGCTCGCGCACGATGTCTGGATACAGGCCCAGGCTGGAATTGTTGATGAAGGTTGCGCCATTGACTTCACCACTATCGACCTTGATGCGCCGTCCGCTGGCGATGTTGGCAATCGCTTCTTCCAGTGCCAGCGGGATATTCAGATCCTTGGCGAAGTGGTTCAGCGTGCCCAGCGGCAACACGCCCAGCGCGCTTTGGCACTGCGGCTCGGCCAGCAGCACCGAGGCCACGGCATTGATGCTGCCATCGCCGCCGCCAGCGGCCACCACCGGCACCTTCTCGCGCACAGCCTGGCGCGCCACTTGCAGCATGTCCTGGCCGCTGTGTGCCAGGTGCACGCGGGCGCGCAGGCCATGGCTGGCGAATTGGTCGTTGATGTGGTTGGCCAGTTTCTTGGCGTGTCCGCCACCGGCTTTGGCATTGATGACGGCAACTACATCCGGGTGGCTATTGCTGGCGGGAAAATCCGTGGTCGTGTGTTGGTCTGGCATCCGCAGGCGAGGGTGGATTCAAAGGCTGTTGGAGCGCGGCAGGCCGCAATAGTGCCGCTGCCACGTGAAAACCAGCGTGCTCCACAGCGCAAACCAGGCCGTGCCCAGCAGCATGGCGCCCAGCACGTCGCTCAGGAAATGCGCGCCCAGGTAGACCCGGCTGAACCCGGTCAGCACCACCATTAGCAGGGCTACCCCGATCACGCTCAGGCGCGCACCGGACTCACCGGTCTTGAGGCGTGCACCGATGGCAGCCAAGACGCTGGGCTGATTGAGCAGATAGGCCGCCAGCATGGCATAGAGCAGGGTGGCGCCGATGGTGTGGCCGCTGGGAAAGCTGTAGCTGTGCAGCACCAGGATGGGATCCTCGAAGCTGGGACGCAGGCGGGCAAACAGATGCTTGAGGATGAAATTGCACAACATGCCGCCCGGCAGTACCAGCAACAGGTCGATCACCCAGGCCCAGCGCTGCTTTCGCAGCATGTGCCAGAGCAGCGCCAGGCCCATCACCAGCACCCCGATGGTGCCATGCAGATGGGTATAGCCCAGCACCAGTTCGGTCAGCGGCGAGAAGGCGTGCTGGTTGAACCAGTCGGCCAGTTGCTGGTCCAGGCGCGTGAGAGCGCCATGGGTGCTGACTTCGTAGGCGATCAACGCGAACAGCAGGGCGGTGGAGACGACCGCCATCAGGCCCGTGGTCAGCGGCAGGCCAAGGTGATGGTCGCGCGCCAGGCGAGCGCGCAGGAAGCGATGGAGCGTGGAGGAGGGGGTAAGCGTGCGATCTGGACGATCAGTTGGGTGGGGGCGGTCTGTCATCCGGGCATTCTACCCTCAGCTACCCCGGCGCCGGCAAGGCGCGCTAAGGGGGCAGCAGGGGGCAACTGTACGGGGCCGCCTCAGGCGCAGGGATCGTTGCCCAGCGCAATGGCGCGCAAAGTCGCCAGGTCGCACAGTTCGACGTCGCGGTGGCTGACTTCGATCACGCCGGTCTTCTTGAAGTTGGTCAGCAGGCGGCTCACGCTTTCCACCGCCAGGCCCAGATAGTTGCCGATTTCTTCGCGCGTCATGCGCAACTGGAAGCGGGTGCTCGAATAGCCCCGGCTGGCGTAGCGCGAGGACAGGTTGAGCAGGAAGGCGGCCATCTTCTGCTGGGCCGTCATGCTGCCCAGGGTCAGCATGACGCGCTGTTCGCGCGAGATTTCCAGGCTCATCATGCGATGGAACTGGCGCAGCAGGGTGGGCATGTCGCGGAACAGGTCTTCCAGGCGGGCGAAGGGGATTTCACAGACTTCACTGTCTTCCAGCGCTACTGCCTCGCACAGGTGGTGACCGGCGCCGATGGCATCCATGCCCAGCAGTTCGCCGGCCATCTGGAAGCCGGTAATCTGCTGGCCGCCGTTGGGGTTGCCCTGGAAGGTCTTGAAATGCCCCAGGCGGATCGCGTAGAGCATGTCGAACTTGTCATTGAGCCGGTACAGGCTTTCATCGCGCTTGACCTTGCGGCGGCGGTTGATGACCTGTTCCAGCCGCTGCATGTCACCCTGGTCCAGGCCCATCGGCAGGCAGAGCTGGTGCATACTGCAGGCCGAACAACTGGCACGCAGTGCGTGCAGGGTGAGCGGAGGTGGGGCATGGACGGGGCTGTGGGCGGGTAGACTGGACATAAGCGTTTGGTTTTCCTCTTTGTTGTGGCGGCGTCGGCTGGCCAGGTTATTGGCGTAATGATCTGTGAATGCGCCACATTGTCATGCGGCCACGCAGCTATTTTTTCCCGTACTTTTACCACAGTTTCGCTTTTGTAATGCATTCAGGAGACGGGCAAGCAAAAACTTTCATCAGTTTCAGTGCTGGTGTGCTTTTTAGTTACGTACGGATTTTTCGCATCATTTTTTTCATTTCTTTTATTTCCTTCATTTTTTTCTTCATTTCTGCCCGCCGACTGGCTATTTGATCAGCTTCAACACCGCCCGGAACTGCGGATGTTGGCTCTCGCGCAACCATTCATAGGCCACCATCTCCAGCGTGACCGGGGTGGCGCCGGCGTCCCGCAGACGCTCGAAGGCAGCATCACGATCCAGCGCCCGGCGCGAGCCACAGGCTTCCAGCAGGGGCAGCACCCGATAGCCTTGTTGCAGCAGGGAAAGTGCGGTTTGCAGCACGCAGATGTGGGCTTCGCACCCCGCCACCACGATCTGCCGCACGCTAGCGGGGATGAGCGGCAGCAAACCTGCGGCGCAGGCATCGAAATGGTGCTTGGAGAGCGTTACCTCGCACAGCGGGCGGATGTCGGGGTGATTGGGGCCGAGCTTGTCAGGCATTTGCTCGGTGCCAATCACGGGGATGCCGAGCAGGCTGGCAATCGTCGCCATGCATACGGTCTGGGCCAGGACGGCCTGGCCCTCATGGATGGCGGGCAAGAGTCGTTCCTGGGGATCGATGACCAGCAGGGCGGATTCGTTGGCCTGGATCAGCATGGGTTTGTCCTATCGTCGAGGCTTGCAGGAAATTGACGGTGTTGTGTCATTGACGCCAAGCGGGTGGGAATTCGACAATTTTCTCCTCAAATGACCGCCAGGAGCAAATCTCATGCTTCACCCTCCCGCCATCCCCTCCACCATCCCGCCCGGCAGCCGCAACGCCGCTATCCTGGCCCTGTGCCAGGGCTTGTTCACCTGCGCCATCTCGATCGACCTGACCCTGACCGCGCTGACCGGCTGGCAACTGGCCCCTGACAAGGCGCTGGCCACCTTGCCGTTTGCCCTCATCACGGTGGCCGGGGCCGTGGTGACCTGGTTTGCCGCCTTCCTGATCCAGCGCCTGGGACGACGCTGGGCCTTCGTGCTGGGTGCGGCCAGTTGCTGTGTGGGCGGGCTGATCTCGGTGTGGTCGGTGTTTCATGCGCAGTTCTGGAGCTTTTGCGCCGGTACCGCCCTGGTCGGGGTGTTCCAGGCCTTTGCCCAGTATTACCGGCTGGCCGCCGCTGATGCCGTCAGTGAGGCCGCCAAGAGCCGCGCCATCTCCACCGTGCTGGCCGGGGGCGTGATTGCGGCCCTGGTCGGCCCGGCCTTGGCCGCCTGGAGCAAGGACTGGTTCCCGACCGCCTTGTTTGCCGGCGCCTACCTGGTGGTTGCAAGCATGGGCTTGCTGTCGGTGCTGGTGCTGCTGCTGTTCTACCGGGACCAGGAGCAGCCGGGTGCTGCGGCAGCGATGACCAGCGCCGAGGCGGCCCCGTCCCGACCCTTGACGCGCATTGCGCGCACGCCGGTCTTTCTGGCCTCGGTGGCCAATAACGTGGCCGGCTCGATGGTGATGATGTTCATCATGACCGCCGCACCGCTGGCCGCCGTGGCCTGCCATCACGGCATCGACGATGGCGCGGCCATCATCCAGTGGCACCTGATAGGGATGTATGCCCCATCCTTCTTTGCCGGTCGGCTGATCCAGCGCTTCGGCCTGGGTTCGGTATTGCTGGCCGGGCTGGGGATGAACCTGGGGTGCGCCCTCATCGCCATGTGCTCCACCACGCTGCCGGCGTTCTATGTGGCCTTGCTGCTGCTGGGCGTGGGCTGGAATTTCATGTTCGTCGGTGGTACGACCTTGCTGGCGCAGTCGTACACCCCCAGAGAGCGCGCCAAGACCCAGGGCCTGGCCGAGCTGACGCGCTATGCCGCCACCGCCCTGGCCACGCTCGGGGCCGGGCCCTTGCTGGCGCGCTTTGGCTGGGAAAGCTTGAACGCAGCGATCCTGCCGGTGCTGTTGGTATCAGCTTTGTTCACCTTGCGCTGGATGTTGGCGCAGCGTGGCCAGGGGGCGGCGCTGGCAGGCGGCCTGCGCTAAGATCGGAATAATCTTTCATATCGGTCTTCCATGTCATCGAGCCACCCCCCACGCCACGTCGTTCTGCTCGCCTATGAGGGCATGAACCTGCTGGACCTGGCCGGCCCCATGCAGGCGCTGGCCACCACCAACCGCCTGCAAGCTCAGGACATCTACCGGCTGCACGTGGCCTCGGCCCAGGGCGGCGCCATCGTGACTAGTGCCGGTCTGCCGGTACTCACCCAATCGCTGGCCGAGCTGGACCAGGCGCTGGCCGGCGCGCCCTTGCATACCCTGGTTTCGCCCGGTGGCAGCCAGGGTGACCAGTTCCGCCTCGATCCCGCGCTGGTGGCGTGGATACGACAGAGCGCACCGCAGGCGCAACGCATCTGTTCGGTCTGTAGCGGCGCCTTTCACCTGGCCGAGCCCGGCCTGCTGGATGGCTTGCGGGTGACCACCCACTGGGGTTCCGTAGCGCAGTTGCAGCGCCGCTATCCGGCTCTGCAGGTGGATGGCGAGCCGATCTACATCCGCCAGGGACGCATCTGGACCTCGGCGGGGGTGACGGCCGGCATCGACCTCACGCTGGCCTTGGTGGAGCAGGATCTGGGTCATGCCGCTGCCATTGCCACGGCGCGCCAGTTGGTGATGTTCATCAAGCGTCCGGGCGGACAATCCCAGTTCAGCGCGCCGCTGGCCTCGCAGTCGGCCGGAGTCGGGCGTTTCGTGGAGCTGCACGCCTGGATTGCCGGCCATCTGGAGGCGGATTTGCGGGTCGAGAACCTGGCCCGCCAGGTCAATATGAGCCCGCGCACCTTTGCCCGCCTGTATGTGGCCGAGACTGGCCGTACCCCGGCCCGCACGGTGGAATTGATGCGATTGGAAGCGGCCAGGCGCGCCCTGGAAGAAACCCGTCTGCCCCTCAAGCGCATCGCCAGCCAGTCCGGTTACGGCGAGGAACAGAACCTGCGCCGGGTCTTCCTGCGCCAGTTGGGCGTCAGTCCAAGGCAGTATCGCGAACGCTTTGCCGCGGCCTGAGCCTCATTGCCCGGCGCCGCGCAGGAAGCGCTCGCGGTGGCTGCGCACGCCCTGGCTGATGCGCTCCCAGGTGCGCAGCGGGAAATCGGCCGGCAATTGGGCTTGCACCACCTCCAGCGCCGCATCCGATCCTTGCACCAGTGCCAGCATGGCTTGCCAGACCGGCTCGCCACCGTGCTGCAGCGCCAGTTGACGCCAGTGGCGGGCTTCGATGGTATGGAAATAACGATGCGCATTGCGCCCGCGCAGGATCATGGCCGGCCCGGTCTGACGTGCACGGAACTGGTTGGGGCCCTTGCCGAAGTAGGGCCACATCGATAGCACGTCATACAGGGGCGTCATTTCATAGCGGCCCCCCGCGTGCAGGTGCAGCGAGAAATTCTTGGCATGACCATCGGTGGCGGCCAGCAGGAAGAAAGCCAATTGCGCCAGCAGGAAATAGGTCTTGTCGCCGCCCTGGCTGCTGGCATTGAGCAAGCCCAGGCAGTGCGCCAGACCCGGCCCGCCTTGGCTTTCATACTTCAGGGTGGGGGGCAGGCCGAAAGCCTGGCAGAAATCTTCCTGCGGCAGGCGTGCAATCCAGCCTTCCTTCATCTTGACCCGGTCGAAGCGCTCCACCGCCAGCACCGTATGCCGACCGAAATGCTCCACCCGGGCCGGCGCCACCGGCAGGCCCAGCGCGGCCAGGATGCGTGAGCACAGCCATTCGTTGTAGACCGAATCGCCCGCATCGACCCGCTGCATCACGCCGCCGATCAGGCCCAGTGGCAGCTTGATGATGTGGGTGGTGGGTGTGGCCCCCAAGGGGCGGCACCACTTGCCGCGATGCCAGGTCAGCGCCGTCTTTTCCTGGGCGCCGGCAATGGAGATGCGCAGTGCCTCTTCCTGCTGCCG
>NZ_BADI01000205.1:0-1554 GCF_000333555.1 Herbaspirillum sp. B65
GCGCGCACCGGCTGCCAACTTCGAATTCTGGAGCAGCCACGCCGGCGCCATCGCCGCTGCGGTGCGCCAGCTCTGCGCCGGCTTCAATGCGGCCCAGCACCAGCATCACGTGCGTTGCGTCATCCCCGGCACCTACGAGCAGACCATGCAGAAGACCATCGCCGCCTATCGCGCCGGGCAGCAGCCGGCACTGGTGGAAATCTATGACGTGGGCACGCTGGACATGATGTTGAGCGGCGCCATCGTCCCGGTGCACCAGTTGATGGCCGAGCATGGCCAGGTGGTGGACTGGCAGGATTACCTGCCGGCCATCCGCAGCTACTACACCGATGCCCAGGGCCAGTTCGACTCCTTGCCCTTCAATGTCTCCACCGCCGTGCTCTATCTCAACACCGACCAGCTGCGCCGCGCCGGCGTCAGCACCCTGCCGGCCACCTGGGGCGAACTGGAACAAGCCGCCCGCCAGTTGCGCGCAGCCGGCCAGGCCTGTCCGCTGGTGAGCGACTTCAATCCCTGGATCATGCTGGAACAGGTCAGCACCATCGAAGGCGCGCCCATCGCCGACCAGGACAATGGCCACCAGGCCTTGTCCCGCCATTACCTGTTCGATCAGGGCCTGCACCCGCGCTTCATGCAAGAGGTCTTGCGCTGGTACCGGCAGCATCTGCTGGTGCAAGGCGCAGCCACCCGCGCCGGAGGTCATACACTAGCCTTCACCACCGGTGAATGCGCCATGCTGCTGGACTCCAGCAGTGCCTGGGATGCCGTGGCCAAGAGCGGGTTGAAGAACGTCGCGGTACGGCCGCTGCCGATCCATGCCGACAGCACGCGCCACAACAGCGTACCGGGCGGGGCCTCGTTATGGGTGATGAAAGGCTTCAGCCGCGAGGTCTATGCGGCGGTGGCCGCGTTCATCGCCTACCTGCAGCAACCGCAGAACCAGCTCATGCTGGTGCGCCAGACCGGCTACCTGCCGGTGACGCGCCAGGTAGCAGCACAGATCATGGATGACGCCAGCGGCTATCCGCCCTCGGTCGTGGCCGGCATCCATTCGCTCGATACCGCGGCCAGGCAATGCGGCGTCGGCCCGCGCCTGGGATTTTTTCCGCAACTGCGGCTGGCCTGGACCGAACAGGTGCAGACCGCCCTGGCCGGCGCACAGGACATAGGCCCGGCCCTGAGCCGTGCACGACAGCGCGGCGATGGTCTGCTGCAGCGTTTTCGCCGCACCTATGCCGCACCGGTCTCCCCCTGAAGCGCCACCCTGCCCATCATGAACCAACGTCCCGCCTTCCCCGCCCGCTGGTTTCCGCTACTGCTGGCCACGCCGCAGATGCTGATCGTGTTCCTGTTCTTCCTGTGGCCGGCCATCAAGGCCATTGCCTGGTCGCTGTACCTGGTGCGCCCGTTCGGCAATGGCTCGGTGTTCGTGGGACTGGACAATTACCTGCGCATCCTCAGCGACGACGCCTTCTATGGTTCGCTGCGCGCCACCCTGGTGTTTACTGCCGGCAGCACGCTGCTGGCCGTGGGCATGGCCCTGGCGCTGGCCGC
>NZ_BADI01000204.1:0-1618 GCF_000333555.1 Herbaspirillum sp. B65
GGCCTGCCCTGCCGCGCGACTGGCTGGCCGTGAGCAGGTTCTGTTGTGCCAGCAGCACTTGCGGATAGCCGGCCAGGCCCGCCTTCCATTGCGCCTGGGCGGCATCGAAGCTGCGCTGGGCGGCGTCTTCGGCGCGGGCGGCGGCCTTCAAGGCATCGGCATCGGCAGCCATGGCGTGCAAGGTATCGGCCACGTTCTGGAACGCGCCTAGCACCACGCTGCGGTATTGCGCACTGGCCTGCTCCAAGCCGGCCTCGGCGGCGCGTTGCTGGTGCTGCAGGCTGCCGCCGTGGAAGATGGGCGTGGCCAGGTCCAGGCCCAGGGTCCAGAAGCCGGGGCCGGACGTAAAGAGCTTGGAGATGTCCTGTGCCGAGCTGCCGATGGTGCCGGTGATGTTGAAGGCGGGCAGGCGATTGGCGATGGCCACCCCGACCTGGGCCGAGGCGGCCTGCCATTGCGCCTGGGCGGCACGCACGTCAGGACGCTGCTGCACCAGCGTGGAGGGCAGGCTCAAGGGCAATTCAGATGGCAGCTTCAAAGCCGACAAGGCCAGCGTGGGCGTGCCGCCTTGTCCGGGGAAACGACCGACCAGCACCGCGATCTGGTCGCGTTGCTGCGCCAGTTGCTTGCGCAGGCCCGGCAAGACCGCCTGGGCCTGGGCCAGCAGGCTTTCCTGCGCGGCCACGTCAGCCAGGCCCAGTGCCCCGAGTGCGCGCTGCTGGCGTACCAGTTCAAGCTGCTGCGTGGCCAGTGCCTCGGCCTTTTCGGCAGCCTGCAATTGTTCGCGCAGCGCGGCTTCGTTGACCACCGCCAGCACCACGTTGGACACCAAGGTCAGGTAGGTGGCATTGCGCTGGAAGCGCTGCACCTCGGCCTGGGCCTGACCCGCCTCGATCTGGCGCCGGGTGCCGCCGAAGATGTCGGGGCTGTAGGCGATGTTGAGCTGGGCGGTATGCAGGTTGTAGATGTAGCTGTTGTCGGCCAGCGGACTGGCCAGGGTGTCGGCCACCTTCTGGCGCGTTGGCATGAAGTGCAGGTCGACACTGGGCAAGAGTGAACCACTTTGCGCGGCCGCCGTTTCGCGGGCGGCACGCAGGGCGGCCTGGGCCGCTTGCAGGTCGGCGTTGTGGGCCAGGGCGTCATCGACCAGGCTATCCAGCACCGGCGAGCCGAAGGCCTTCCACCATTGGCCGGCCACATCCTGACCCGTGACGAAGCGCTGGCCGTCGATGGCCTGCGAGGCTTCGATATGTTCGGCGGTATAGGCACTGACCTGGGGCGCCGCCGGTTGCTTGAAATCCGGGCCGACGGCGCAGCCGCCCAGCGGCAGGCCGAAGCTCAGGCCCAGCGCGGTGGCACCGGCCAGGCCGCGCCAGCGCAAGGGGAGGGAGGGAGACAATCTCAGGGACATGATGGGGGCATCCTCAACGGGCGTTGGCATGGTCATGCGGGGCGCTGCCGGCACGCTGGGCCAGCTTCGATTCGATCAGGTAGTACAGCGCTGGCAGCAGCACCAGGGTCAGCACGGTGGCGCTCATGAGCCCACCCACGACCACGGTCGCCAGCGGCCGTTGCACGTCGCTGCCCAGGCCATGGGCGATGGCGGCCGGCACCAGGC
>NZ_BADI01000203.1:0-5595 GCF_000333555.1 Herbaspirillum sp. B65
GCATCTGCTTCGCCTCGATGGCAGCTGATGTATCACTGCGACTCCATGGCCGGCAAGATCATGGTGTGCGACTACGATCCGGCCAGCGGCGCCGTCAGTGGCCAGCGCGTCTTTGCCGACCTGGCGCAGCAGCCGGGTGGACCGGACGGCTCCACGGTCGATGCCGAGGGTTATGTCTGGAACGCCCAGTGGGGCGGCTCGCGGGTGGTGCGCTTCGCTCCCGATGGCATGATCGACCGCATCATTGACTTGCCCACGGCGCAGCCTTCCTGCGTGGCCTTCGGCGGTGCGGCACTCGATACCCTGTTCGTGACCACGGCCCACGAAGGCATGTCAGCCCAACAGCGCGACCAGGATGCTTTGGCCGGTGCGGTGTTCGCGGTGCCTCAGGTGGGTGTGCGTGGCTTGCCGGAAGTGCGTTTCGCTGCCTAGTCGCAAAATTATTCAGGCTTGCCAACCGGGCGTGTCGTATCTGCGCCACGCCCGCTGTATGAGGATGGGAATGCCCAGCGCGGCCATATGCACCCGCAACTGGTGACGCCGGCCAGTGACCGGTTCGAGCTGATACAAACCCAGTTCCCCGCGCGCCTCCAGCAAGGAGATATGGGTCTCCGAATTGGGTGTGCCCTGGGCCTCGTGCATCTTGAAGAATTGTTCAGGTAGTTCTTCCACACGGCTACGATGCACCCGTGGTAGCTGGAGTTCCGGGCGCAGCGGGGCAATGGCTTCATATACCTTGAACATGGAGCGTTCCCGGAACATGGACTGGTACTTGCCCCGACTGGCGCGCTGGTGGGAAAAGACGATCACCCCGGCTGTCTCGCGGTCCAGGCGGTGGATGGGCACCAGATCTTGCAGGCCGGTGGCTTTCTTCAGACGTACCAGCAGGGTTTCCTGCACGAAGCGACCGGTCGGGATGACCGGCAGGAAATGCGGCTTGTCGGCCACCAGCAGGTGTTCATCAAGGTGCAGGATCTTTTCTTCGACCGGGATGCGTTCTTCGCCCTGCGGTAATTCGCGGTAGTAGAAAATGCAGTCGCCACTGCGGTAAGCCGAATCCGGGCGCAAGTCTTCGCCGCGCTGGTTGCGCACTTCCCCCCGCAACAGGCGCTCACGCCAGATCTCGGCCGGCACCGCCGTGAAGTGTTCGGCCAGGAAGGACAGCATGTCGCGCCACGGCCCCGGCTGCAACCAAAGATAACTGGGCGACAGACCATCGCGCATCGGCAGGGTCGGGGTCGGCCTCATGCGCCCTCCCCGCTGGCGGGCTTTCTGCGCGCAGCACGACGGCGCCAGGCGGCCACGCTGGCATTGGCCTCCAGATGCGCCAGCAGCCTGGTACGCTGGGCCTCGGTCAATGGCAGGCGCTCGATCAGGGCCGGCCATTGCGTCATGGCGCGCTCGACCGTCTCTACCAGCACGGCCTGTAGCCTGGGCTCGGGAATGCGCCACAGGTTGGCCAGCTGGCGCAGGATGGCCGGCGTCAACAATTGCTTGCCCTTCTGCCCCGGCACGAAGGCCAGGGCATGACCATCCCCGCCCACGTAGGCGGCATAGGCCACGATGTCATAGGCCGGCGACAGGGCGGCGGCTTGCGGGGTGTGATACAGCAGGCTGAAGTTCTTCAGATGGGCGTCGAAGTTGCCCAGCAATTCATTGACCTTGATGCGTCGCAGCAATTCAAAGACATCCTCCACGCCACGGCTACTGCGTTCGGCCAGCACCACGCCGACGGCGGCATAGGTGCCCACATACTTGGCCCCGGGCGCAGTACCGGTGACCTGGGCGAAGTCTTCCATGTGCAGCCGGCCGGTCGGGGTGGGTGCATCGCGGTCGAAGCGCTGCACCAGCAGGAAGCGGCTGGCATCGTTGCGCAAGCCGAATGGCAGGTGATCGGCAATGGCCGATAGCGGCTCCAGGCTGAAGCGACAGGTCTGCACGCCGGCCGCGGCGGCCAGCGTCAACGCGGCGAACTCGACCTGCGGCATGTTGAGGTAGTCGGTGGCCGGTAGCTTGGCGATGAAATGGCCGCCCTGGCTATCCTTGGAGCGCATCACGTAGCGTCCACCCGGCTCCTGCACCAGCGCCAGCTTGGGCTGCACGCCCGAGAGCGATTCCCCGCCCGGCACTGGCAACTGGCCCGAGCTCATCTCGTAGCTGTCATGGCCCTGCCCCAGCAAGCGGCCCAGCTCGCGCTCATCGAGCTCCTCGGCCAGGGCCGAGACGTCGCCCGGCAAGTCGCGCCCGCAATAGGCCAGCAGGCCGAATTCATCATCCGGCGCCAACCCGGCGCGCTGGATCAGGTGCTTGCGCAACTGCCCTTCCGGCAACAGGTTCTGGAAGAACGGCGGCAAGCCGCCCCGACCATCGCCGCGATTGGCCGCCAGTGTCGGGTCGAGCAACTGGGCCCGCGTGCGCTCTTCGGTACTGGCCAGGTAGAGCTGCGACAGTACCGGGCGCTGCGGTCCTTGCAAGGCGTAGGCATCGTCGAAACGGAAGTAGCAGCGCCCATCATCGAGGGCGAACAACGAGCCCACCTCGCAACGCCCCAGGCGGATGCGCAACGAACGCAACATGCTCATGCGCCACCTCCCGGCCCCATCAGCGCTTGCAGACGCTGCCCCAGCTCGGTCTGGCTGCCGTTGCCCTGGGTCTCGGCCGCGCGCAAGGGAGCGGCCTGGCGCGGCAGCAGCAGCAGGTCCAGGTCCAGTGTGTCGCACAAGGCCAGCAGCTTGACCAGCTCGATATTGCCGCGCCCGGTTTCCAGTGCCAGCAGGGTGTTGCGGTGCATCCCGGTCAGCTCCGCCAGGGCAATGGCGGTCAAGCCTCTTGCCTTGCGGGCGCTACGGATACGGTGGCCGATGTCTTGCAGATTGGTCATGACAAGATCCAATTAAATGGTTCTTTTTAGATATGACCATTGTATTAGGCATCACATCAAATGCAAGACCAATTTATTAGGCATTTTGTTTTTTGACCAATTTATTGTTATTTTTAAGATGGATGGCTGAATGAAACTTCAGCAAAATGATGGGCATAGACGAAAAAAACCGCAACCGGGCACGTGGCCGGCTGCGGTTTTCAAAGCCTGTGGAAGCGCTCAGGCGGTGGTGTTGACGTTGCGCCCGATATTCGGATTGGCCGGCAACGGCGGCAATGCCTGCAACACACCAACGGCAGCGGCAGCCTGGGTGTTCAATGCCTTCTTCAGCATCAGCACATTGACCGAGTCCGAAGTCTGCGCCGAAGCCATGTTGCTAGCCAGCGATGCGATTTGATTGACGTCCATGGATCACTCCTTTTGGGGAAACCGGACAACAAGGTGCGCCGCCCGGTGCTTCATTTACGGCATTGGACTCTGTTTCTTTACATCAATCAAGAAAATTTTCGAGATACAGACAATTCTATCCACAGAAACCTCGATGATCTTCGATTGATTGCAGATCAATAAGTACTGGAAACGGCTATTTACCCGAACAGGTATAGCCTGTTAGGATGTTTACCAATGAGAAACCGCTCGAATGGATTGCGAGCAGCTACAAGGATCTGATGGCGCTGCCTGCGGAGGTTCGTCAGCGTTTCGGCTTTGCCCTGTCGCTTGCCCAGATGGGGGAACGCGACGATACGGCCAAGGTCTTGAAAGGTTTCGGCGGTGCCGGGGTATTGGAAGTTGTCGAATACCAAATGGGCAATGCCTACCGCGCGGTCTATACGGTGAAATTCGAAGAAGCGGTGTTCGTGCTGCATTGCTTTCAGAAAAAGAGCAAAAGCGGCATCGCCACTCCACATACGGAGATGGACATCGTTCGGACACGTCTCAACGTGGCCGCAGCAAGAGCCGAGGAATTGAAACATGCAAAAAAGAATCGTTGAAGAAACCGAAGTCCTGCGCAGCACCAGCAACGTCTTCGCGGACCTGGGATTGCCACAGGCTGACAAGCTGCGCATCAAGACCGGGCTGGTGATCGAAATCCGCAAGGCCATGCGCGCCCTTGGACTTACCCAGCAAGCGGCGGCGCAGCGCATGGGGATTCCACAACCGAAGGTGTCGGGCATGATGCGCGGTGACTTCAGCAATCTTTCCGAGCGCAAGTTAATGGATTGTCTGAATCGACTGGGTTATGACATCGATATCCGGGTGTGCCCCGCTACCGCTACGGTAGGACAATTGAAGCTCACGGTCGTCTGAACCAAAGCCCCCAAAAAAATCGCCCCCCCCCAAGGGGTGCGATCGCACAGGCGCCAATGCGGCAAGCCCATGCCACCTAGACGATGGTATTGATGATGCGACCGATGTTCACATTGGCCGGTAAGCGCGCCACGGTCGCGGCCGCGCCGACCACGTCATCCATCGCCGTCCTGGCGACCTTGGCCAGGTCGATGCCCACCGACTGCGCCGCCTTGTCGGCCAACCAGGCCGTGGCCACACCGCTGGCCAGCGTTGCTAACTCCATATGTAACTCCTTGTCTGAAGGGCGCGAACCAGATGTCCGCCTGATCGTCCATGTTTCCCAATTCCTCCCAGCATGGTGGATCAGGCTTTACGTCATGGGTAAATGTGTTAGCGGCAGGCAGCGACGTCTCTTGACGGTGATTGCCCCATCCTTACCCGCTTTTGCATGTGTAAACCCAGGCCCGACGTTCAGCGCGGCGCTGGGGTACCGGGGGCCAGTTGCTCGTAGACCGAGCTGGCGATGCGCGAGAGTTCGGCACGGGGAATGCCGGCAGACAGCGCATATCCGAACTGGCCATCGATCCAGTAAAAGACGTTGACTTTGCCTTCCTGGGCGAAGCGGAAACCCGTGTCGCGGTTCTGTACCTGCTCATGCGAGACATACAAGGTCAGCCGCTGACCGGCTGCATCCTGATACATGAATTGCGCCACCGGTCCGCTCTGGCCCGGCAGCAGGCGACCGCCGATCAGGTCGTAACCCAGCGGGGCCAGCTTGGGGGCGCGCACGTTGGCGCCCAGGCGGCGCGAGAGCCAGGTCACCAGGGCTTGCTCCTGGTCGGCGCCGACTTCCACCGGCCGCCTGATGTCGGCGCTGAATACCGTATGCGCCACCGCCGCCTGGCGCGCCAGCAATACCGGGGGCGCGGCCTGCGCTCCCCGCGCCTTGGGGCTGTCGGCCAGGTCATGGGCAAGCCAGCCCCCCAGGCCACCGGCCAGCGTGAGCAATAGCATGGCCGCATGACGCCACCAGGACCAGTGATTGGTCGGCATTTCGTCACGACGTTGATCGGGGTCGCCGGAACCGGCCAGCACGGCGGCAGCCAGCCGGGGTGGCAGGGCTTCTTCCAGCACCGGATCGTAATGGGCGTGCAAAACGCGGTTCTGCGCCCGCCAGGCGCGCACGCATTGCAGATCGTCGGCGTGAGCCGGGTCCTGCTCCAGCCAGGCGGCAATCTCGCTGGCACGCGCCGCTGGCAACTGGCCGTCGGCATAGGCGTGCAATTGTTCTTCGGAAAGAGCCGGGGTCTTCATTTCACCACCTTCAGGGTCGAGCCGGCTTCGCCACGGCCACCGGGCCCATCCATCGACTGCCGCAGCCGCTCACGGGCCCGCGAGAGGCGCGACATCACGGGCCACCGGAA
>NZ_BADI01000202.1:0-4786 GCF_000333555.1 Herbaspirillum sp. B65
ATCGGGGGCACGGCAGCCCGTCTTAGGATCGTAGAACATGGATGGGCTTATCGCCAGCCCGAATTGGCGCTTTCCTTCCTATTTTGGGCCATCACCATGAAAAACCAGGCCAGCCGACAAAGCAGGAAAAGGTCTGCGAAGAAATCGGGAATAAATGCGAAAACCCGCTGCGGACCAACACCGGAGCGGGTTTACACATCGGCCGCACGAATGCGCGGCGAGAAATTCTTAGTACAGCTTCTTGGGCAGCTGTTGGCTGCGGATACGCTTGTAGTGACGCTTCACGGCAGCAGCCAGCTTGCGCTTGCGCTCAGCGGTCGGCTTTTCGTAGAACTCGCGTGCGCGCAGTTCGGTCAGCAGACCGGTCTTCTCGATGGTGCGCTTGAAGCGACGCATTGCAACTTCGAACGGCTCGTTCTCTTTAACGCGAATAGTGGTCATGTAAATTCAAACCAAAAAGGTTAGGTTGGATTAGCAAAGAAAGCGATTGTAGCAGTACTAGCCTCCGATTGGAAGGCCAAACGTGGCATTTTTTCCACCCCTGTGGTAAAAAAGGGATAAGAATCAGGCACTTATCACAGTCAAGGTGAAGCTTCACCTGAAGTCAAGAGGATGTGACCAAAAAATCCGATCACACCGCCGAACCCGCCGCCACGCCTGAGGCCCAGGCCCACTGGAAGTTATAGCCTCCCAGCCAGCCGGTCACATCCATGGCCTCGCCGATGAAATGCAGCCCCGACACCTTGTTGGCCATCATGCTCTGCTGCGACAGTTCGCGGGTATCCACCCCACCCAGCGTGACCTCGGCCTTGCGATACCCCTCCGACCCGCTGGGGACGATCACCCAGCGGTTCAGCGAATCGCCCAGCTTCTTGAGCGATTTATCGGGCATGTCGGCAATGCGTGCGCCGGCGTCGAAGCCATGGATCTTCAGCCAGCCCTCGGCCAGGCGATTGGGTAGCCATTGCGCCAGGATGTTGCCGAGGTTTTTCTTGATGCTGCCCTTGCCTTCGATCAGGGTCTCGGCCACGTCCAGTTGCGGCAGCAGGTTCAGCGTCAGCGGCGCGCCCGGCTTCCAGTAGCTGGAAATCTGCAGGATCGCCGGACCCGACAGGCCACGATGGGTAAACAGCAGATCCTCCAGGAAGTAGCCACGCTCCTTCTTCACGCCGGTCTCCACCTCCACTTCCAGGGCGATCCCGGCCAGTTCGGTGAGCGACTGCCAGGCCTTGCCATCGAAGGTCAGCGGCACCAGGCCGGGACGCGGCTCGATCAGCTTCAACTCGAATTGCCGGGCGATGCGATAGGCGAAATCGGTGGCACCGATCTGGGGAATGGAAGCCCACGGGTGGCAACCACCAGCTCGCGCCTGGATCTCGCCGACGCTGGTGGCGATGCGGAACTGCTCGCCGCTCTTGCCCACCTCCTGCACGCTGCACGGCATCCGCCAACTGACATTGCCGACATCGCACTCAGCCTTGAGCATGGCGATGATGTCTTCGGCGGAGTCATCACAGAACAACTGCCCCTTGTGCTTTTCATGGAAACCGATGCGATGCCGCTTGACCAGCCCGATGAATCCTGCGGCGTATAGCGCGACAGCGCACTGCGGCAGAAATGGGGGTTCTGTGAAAGATAATGCTGCGGACCCGCGCCCACATTGGTGAAATTGCAGCGCCCGCCGCCCGAGATACGAATCTTTTCAGCCAGCTTGCCGGCATGGTCGATCAGCACCACGCGCCGGCCACGCTGGCCGGCCACGGCGGCGCACATCATGCCGGCCGCGCCGGCGCCGATGATGGCGACATCAAACTGATTGGGGTGATGCTTGCTCATGCTTCCTCCGGCACGCATTTCGGTGCAGCCCGAGGCCGCTTCAAAGCCGTGATTGTCGGCGATCCCGCCCCCGGAAGACAAGGGCCATGAAACAACGCCCCCAAAGACAAGGGGCCAGCATCTTGCGATACCGGCCCCTGGCCTTCTTCCTCCCATCATCCCGCGTGCTCTGCAATCACCCGGGATGCCAGGTACCTCAACTGCGCTGCCGCACTACTGCAACGTATAAACGATTTATATCATTTAAATCGTTTATTGGAAATATGGCGGCGGCTCCACCCCCATCCACAATTCCGAGGACAGCCGCATCATGTCGTTAAGCGAACCGCGCTGTGCAAACATCTGGCGCAGCCAACTGGCGTCGGAGAGGCGATCATGCGCAATACGGCGCAGGCGCAGGATGGTCTGCCGCTCGGCCTCGTTGGCCACATAGGGTTCCAGCAACTGCAGTTGCTGCAACAGATGTTCATAGATGGGCAGCTTGCGTGATTGCGAAGGCGTGGCGCCATGCAACGCCAACTGGCCATTCAAGCCGAAACGGCTGGCCTCGAAGCGGTTGTATTGATACAGAAGATAGAAATCGTCAGCCACCACGAAGGGCCGCTCGGTCAGGATCCAGCGCGCCAGCAATTGGGCATAAGCGCCCAGGTGCGCGGCGTGTTCGATGGTCAGGGGAGTGTCGCAGACGCGGATTTCCACCGTGCCGTATTCGGCTGGGGGCGGGATGTCCCAATAGAAGTCCTTCATGCTGGCGATGATGCCCATCTGGTGCAATTCATCGTAGTAGGTCTCGAACTCGGCCCACTTGGTATGCACCGGGGCCGTGCCCGACAGCGGGAAGGCGCGCACCACGTTGCTGCGCGAGGAATCGAACTTGGTATCGGCGCCCTGATAGAAGGGCGAGGCCGCCGACAGCGCGATGAAGTGCGGCACATAGCGCGAGAAGCCATGTGTGAGATACAGCGCATCATCGCCATTTTCCACGCCGATATGGATGTGCTGACCAAAGACGGTGAAAGTCTTGGCCAAGTAGCCGTATTTCTCGTGCAGATAATGGAAGCGCTCGCTGGGCGTGATGCGCTGTTCGTTCCAGTGCTGGAAGGGATGCGCGCCACCACCGGAGACATCGATATTGAGATATTGCGCCCCCTTGTTCAAGGCCGCGCGCAAGCCCTTCAACTCTTCGATCAATTCATCGACGCGGGTATGGATGCCCGAATTGAGCTCGATCATTCCCTGCGTCATTTCCAGCTTGATCTGCTTTTGCAGATCGCGCGGCTCGATCCAGTTCAGCAGATCGACCGCATCGCTGGCCAGGTTGTAGTTGCGGCGATTGACCAGTTGCAGTTCCAGCTCGATACCCATGGTAAAGGGCGTGGAGGAACCGAACGGCAAAATGCCCGCGCTCTCCTGCGAGCCGACCACATGGGCCTGACTGCTGGGGGCGTCATGTTCAGTGCGGATCAGTGTCTCGGTATTCATTCGCGTCCACTCTCTCCAGATTTGATCAAGGCAAACTGGGTTGCCACCGGCCCCAGGAATTCCAGGACCACCATGCTGCCCGCCAGCAGCGGCACGACATTGGCCGTGGTGTGCGGATACAGCGACGAGACCGTTTGCATCAGCCCCACGCCGATCTCGGTCATGGGCAAGGTACCCAGCGTGAGCAGTCCGGCCTGGCGCCAGTTCATGCGCGCAAAGCGGGCAAACAGGAAGATGCCCAGCCCCATCGCCAGGAAGCGCGCCGCAATCAGGATCAGCACCGAGTAACCCAACAGGCTCAGGTCCGACAGCTTCATCGAAGCGCCCACGGTAACGAACAGCATCACCACGAACAATTCATTGGCCACGCCGAACTCCAGCTCCATCAGGTCGAACTGACGATCCAGGTTCTTGGAGAGGATGGCGAAGATCAGCATGGTCAGCATCACCGGCAAATGCAGCGCATGGGCCACGCCAATGGCCAGCGCGATCACCGAGATCACCAGCACGAACTGCGAACTGTTCTCGCGCCCCAGCAGGCGCGCCAGCGGCATCATCAGCCAGTAGGTGAGATAGGCCAGGATAGCCGAACCGACCAGCGAATACAGGGTGTGCTGGATCAGCGTCCAGACGGGCGTGCCGGCCTCATGCGCGATCACCGGCAAGAGTGCGTAAGCGGCCAGTACGGCCACGAAGTTGTTGAGCGCGGTCATGGCTGCCAGGCGGCGCGTGACCTGGCCTTCCGCCTTGAGGTCGCGCAGCACCACCAGCACCACGGCCGGTGCGGTGGCAATGGCCATCACGCCACCCAAGAGCGCCATGACCGAATCGGTACCGAACCAGGTCAGGGCGATGCTGACGAAACCGAAGCACAGCACGGCCGAGACGGCCACCGTGATCATCAGCCATTTTTCGCGGCGCAGCCAGCCGATGTCGACGTAGCGTCCCAACTGGTACACCACCAGCGCCACGGCAATGTCGGCAAAGATGTTGGTGACCTTGAGGACTTCACCGGAAAGCAGATTGAACCCGCCGGCACCCAAAAGGAAACCGACCAGCAGATAACCCGTGATGCGAGGCACCCATGGGGACTTGGAAACTACGTAGCCCGCGATCAGCCCGAAGAGCAGCAGGCCGCCGAATACCAGCAGGGCATTCCATTGCAGCGTCTGTGCGAGGGTGAACGACGGAAGAGCCCACTCCATATCTCCTCCTGTAACGATGTGGTGTTGAACCGCAGCAGCACACTATCATTCGACGATGACATGCATGTTGCGGATCGCGCAAGCAACATGCCACGCATGTGCGGTACGAGCAGCCCGACGAGATCGGGCCCGATTTTTCCAGGAAGATTTTTGAAGAANAAATCTCTCATCAAAAAACCGGAGCACAGAAGATATCACTCTTGCTCTACGCGATGATCTTTTTTTTACCCTACACGGAAATCTGAATTTCCCTGATTGATATT
>NZ_BADI01000201.1:0-5695 GCF_000333555.1 Herbaspirillum sp. B65
CTCGCCACTTTGATGAAGCCGGATCATGAAATCCATGCGTATCCTGCTCACCGGCGAAATCCTCACCGGCTTCGGGCTTGGCGTAGAGGATGGCACGTGAAGAATTGATCATCATGCCGGTACCCGAGGCGGTCTTGCCGGCGTTGACCGTGGCTTGCACGTCGCCGCCCTGGGCGCCCACGCCGGGCACCAGCAAGGGCATGTCGCCGATGATGGCGCGCACCTGCGCCAGTTCCTGCGGGAAGGTGGCGCCGACCACCAGGCCGCACTGGCCATTGGTATTCCATTTCTCGGCCACCAGGCGCGCCACGTGCTGGTACAGCGGCTTGCCATCGACTTCCAGGAATTGCAGGTCCGAGCCACCGGCATTGGACGTGCGGCACAGCACGTGCCCTTCAACTCGCTGATGGAGCGCACCGGCGAATCCTTGCCCACCGCCAGCGCCGTCCATTCCGGGCGTGAATAGCGAAGCGTGCAAGGCCGCATCGGCCGGAGCCAGCGTGTTGTTGTCTTCGATGAAGTCGCCCAGATGCGAATCGTCATCGTCACCGATCGGCGTTTCCATGGAGATCGGTTCCTTGGCGATCTTCATGATCTTGCGGATCTTGTCTTCCGGCATTTCCATCTTGATCGCCAGGGTCGCGGGATCCGGCTCGGCACCGGTTTCCTGCAGGATCTGACGCGAGATGCGGTTCATCTTGTTGATCGTTTCGATCATGTGCACCGGAATACGGATGGTGCGCGCCTGGTCGGCAATCGAGCGGGTGATGGCCTGACGGATCCACCAGGTCGCATAGGTCGAGAACTTGTAGCCGCGACGATATTCGAACTTGTCCACTGCCTTCATCAGACCGATGTTGCCTTCCTGGATCAGGTCCAGGAACTGCAGACCACGGTTGGTGTACTTCTTGGCGATCGAGATCACCAGACGCAGGTTGGCCTCGGTCATTTCACGCTTGGCCATGCGCGCCTTCTTCTCGCCGGCGCCCATCTTCTTGTTGATCGCGCGCAGGTCTTGCAGCGGCAGTACCACGCGTGCCTGCAGGTCGATCAGCTTCTGCTGCAATTCCTTGATGGCCGGCACGTTGCGGCTCAGCACGGCGCTGTAGTCATGGTTGGCGGCGACTTCGCCGTCCACCCAGTCCAGATTCACTTCATTGCCCGGGAACACCTTGATGAAGTGCGCGCGCGGCATGTTGCACTTGTTGACGGCCACGTCCAGGATCTGGCGTTCCACGGTGCGCACTTCGTCCACCTGGGCGCGCAGGGTGTCGCACAGCTTCTCGACGATCTTGGCGGTGAAGCGGATGCCCAGCAGCTCGTTGGAAATGATTTCCTGTGCCTTGACATAGGGCTTGGAGTTGTAGCCTTCCTTCTCGAAGGCCTTGCGCATGTTCTCGAACTGGGTACCGATGACGGCGAACTTGCCGAGCGCGTCGCGCTTCAACTGTTCCAGCTGCTCGGCGGAGAAGCCAGCGGCACCAGAGCCACTGCTCTCGTTTTCCTCTTCTTCTTCGTCTTCTTCCTCTTCTTCCTCGTCCTCGTCGTCCTCATCGGAGTCGGAAGCGGCGGCTTCGACCTGCTGTTCGCTCTCGTTGGGATCGACCAGGCCGTCGACGATTTCGTCGACCTTGATCTCATCCTTGGAGATACGCTCAGCCGCAGCCAGGATCTCGGCGATCGTGGTCGGGCAGGCGGAGATGGCCTGGATCATGTCCTTCAAGCCATCTTCGATACGCTTGGCGATTTCGATTTCGCCTTCGCGGGTCAGCAGTTCGACCGAACCCATCTCACGCATGTACATGCGCACCGGGTCGGTGGTACGGCCAAAGTCGGAGTCCACGGTCGACAGTGCGGCTTCGGCAGCGGCTTCGGCGTCGTCATCGCTGGCGACGTTGGCTACGTTGTCCGACAGCAGCAGGGTTTCGGCGTCCGGGGCGTGCTCGTAGACCGAGATGCCCATGTCGCTGAAGGTGCCGATGATGCCTTCGATGGCTTCCGGGTCGACGATGTTTTCCGGGAGGTGGTCGTTGATTTCCGAGAAGGTCAGGAAACCGCGCTCCTTGCCCAGCTTGATCAGGGTCTTCAGCTTCTGGCGACGACGTTCCAGTTCTTCTTCGCTGGCCTCGGTGTCGGAAGAGAAGGCGTCCTTCAGCAGGGCCTTTTCCTTGGCCTTGCGGTCCTTGGCCTTGGCCTTGTCGGCAGCCTTCAGCTCGGTGCGTTCGATGGTGTTCAACGCTGCGACTTCGTCGCTCTCGGGCTGGAATTCCTTGGGCTTGCGGCCACGGCGGCCCGGCACCTTGACGCTCGGCAGCACATAGCCGGACGTGTCGATGGCTGCCAGGGCAGCGGCATCAGTGGTTTGGCTTACGCTCGACGCGGCGGTCGCGCTGACGTCTTTGCCTTCGACCTTTGCGGCTTTGGTGGTCTTGGCGGTCTTGGTTTCGGGTTTCTTGGTGGTCACGGAAGTCTTCGTCGCTTTCACAGAAACCGCTTGTTCGGCGGCTTGAGGTAACTTGTTGGCTGGCGTTGCAGTCGCCTTGGGCGCTGCGGCGCGGGCCGGCTTGGCGGCAGCAGTCTTGACTGCCGCCTTTTTCGGCGTCGCTGCTGCTGCAGTCTTGGCCGTGGGTTTTACGGGGGCAACGGCCTTCACCGTTGCCTTGACTGGCGATTTGGCGGCCACCGCCTTGGTGGTCTTGGCTACGGCGGTGGATTTTACCGCCGTTGCCGTCTTGCTGCTCTTTGCCGACGCTGCGGGAGTTTTCGCGGGTTTCTTCATTGCATTTGCCATAGAATCAACTGCCAACTGAGAATTCACTCATTGCGCCAATCAAGTCATGCTAATGATGCAACTCCGGCAACGGTTTCCCGATAGACTCCGGCTGCACGCGCAACGTTCCTTTTACCGGCGGGCCATCGATTGCGCGCAGCAGGCAGTCGTGCCGCTTGCAATCCGGCAGGCGATACCACTGTCTGCCGTCCTTCCTCCCGATGCGCCGGGGTGAAGGCATGTCGCCGCAGGGTGGGGATGCAAGAGCCATCCGGCGGAACTAAAGCCCTATAGTATAGCACAGATGGGGCTCTTTTCTCCGGGATCAAGCCGGGATATTCGGCTATTCGCCAGCGATCCGGCTTGCAAATCACGGCAATTTGCATGGCTTTACCGTGTTTTCCAATATCCTGGCGCCAGCCTCTCCTGCATACCTGCCACGCATGATGCCCACCTTGCCTGCGCGGGCGTCCATGCCTGTCCATCCTTCTGCTGCTGATGCCCGCGCCTTGCTGCTGGCCGGGCGGTTCATTCTCATCCCGCCACGGCGGCGCCACTGGTCTGGCGCTTGAGCCATTCCTTGCGCTGCATCAGCTCGCGGTAGCGGTTGCGCTCTTCCTCGGTGCGCAGGTTCGAGGCCACCAGCATCTGCATCTCGTCATCGAGCGCGCGGATCCTGGCCTGGCGGATGGCGCCGGCCATCTCGGCCCGCACCACATCGAATTCCGACTCCGATTCCGCAGCAATTTCGGCGATCATCGAGTCGAATTCCGGGCCACCCTCGCGCAGATGCTCGACCAGGGCGGCGAAATTGGCCTGCTCACCCATGCCCTGCGCCACACCGACCAAGTGCGTGAGCATCTCGGCCTGATCCGGGGCAATGCGGGCGATGGCTTCCAGCGCGCCGGCATCGAGATCGGCCGACAGTTGCGGATGCGCCACAAGCAGTCGCATGATCTGGCGCTCCAGCCCCACCGGAGCGGTGCGCTTGCTGCGCGGTGGGGCGCTGCGCACGCGGGCCACCGGCTTTTCCAGCTCGAACAGCACTTCCAGCTCGGCCGGCGTGGTTTGCGTGGCCTGGGCGATGCTGCGCACGATCTGCAGACGCAGTCCTGACGCCGGCAGCGCCTGCAACATGGGCTTGGCCGCAAACTGCGCATGGGCGCGGCCCTCCGGGGTGCGCAGGTCGTTCTCGCCGATGATTTCGCGCAGCAGGAATTGGGACAACGGCAGCGCTTCGCGGATCTGCTCTTCAAAGGCCGGCGCGCCCATCTCGCGCACGTAGCTGTCCGGGTCATGCTCCTTGGGCAGGAACAGGAACTTGATGATCTTGTTGTCCGAGGCGTGCGGCAGGCAGGCTTCCAGCGCGCGGCGCGCGGCGCGCCGGCCGGCATTGTCGCCGTCGAAGCTGAAGATCACCTGGTCGGTCTGGCGCACCAGCTTCTGCACATGGATGGGCGTGCAAGCCGTGCCCAGCGTGGCCACGGCCTGGGGGAAGCCCAACTGGGCCAGCGCCACCACATCCATGTAGCCTTCGGTGACCAATGCATAACCGGCTTCGCGGATCGCCTGGCGCGCCTCGAACAGGCCGTACAGCTCGCTGCCCTTCTGGAACAGCGGCGTTTCGGGCGAGTTCAGGTACTTGGGCTCGCCGCCATCCATCACGCGCCCGCCAAAGCCGATCACCTGCCCCTTGGTATTGCGGATGGGGAACATGATGCGACCACGGAAGCGGTCATAACGCTTGCGATGCCCTCCGCCCTCTTCGCTCTTGTCGATCACCAGGCCCGATTCGACCAGGGCTTCATTCTCGTAATCGGGAAACACCTGGCGCAGGCTATCCCACTCGTCAGGCGAATAGCCGAGGCCGAAGCGCGCCGCGATCTCGCCGGTCAGGCCCCGCCCCTTCAGGTAGGCAATGGCCGGCTGGGCAGCCCGCAACTGGTGGCGATAGAAATCATTGGCGCGCGTCATCACATCCGACAAGGCCATGCTCTTGGCCTGCTTTTCCTGGCGCTGGGCCAGGGGAATGCTGTCTTCGCGTTCGGGCACCACCATACCCACGTTCTGGGCCAGGTCCTTGACCGCTTCCACGAAACCCATGCCGGAATATTCGATCAGGAAGCTGATCGCCGTGCCATGCGCGCCACAGCCGAAGCAGTGATAGAACTGCTTGGTCGGACTGACGGTGAAGCTGGGGGATTTCTCGTTGTGGAAGGGGCACAGGCCCATGTAGTTGGCGCCGCCCTTCTTCAATTGCACGTAGCGCCCCACCACGTCGACGATATCGACGCGGTTGAGCAGGTCCTGGATGAACGACTGTGGAATCACCTGGGTTTCCGGGCTACGGGCAACAAGGACAAACCACTCAGGCCGCCAGCGCGGCCTTGACCAGGGCGGATACGGCCGTCATGTCGGCACGACCGGCCAACTTGGGCTTCAACACGCCCATGACCTTGCCCATGTCCTGCGGACCGGCGGCGCCCGTGGCGGCCACGGCGGCTTGCACTTCGGCCTTGATTTCTTCTTCCGACAGGCTGGCGGGCATGTAGGTGGAGAGCACGGCCAGCTCGGCCTTCTCGATATCGGCCAGGTCCTGGCGACCGCCGGCTTCGAATTGCGAGATGGAATCCTTGCGCTGCTTGACCATCTTGTCGATGATGGCCAGCACGTGGGTGTCGGTCAGCTCGACCCGTTCATCGACTTCCTTCTGCTTCATCGCGGCGGTCAAGAGGCGAATCGTGCCCAGCTTGCCCATGTCCTTGGCGCGCATGGCGGCCTTCATGTCTTCCGTGATCTGCTCTTTCAAACCCATGGGGTACTCCGAAGATGAGGTGGATGAGTATTCTGCGATCTGGCGCCATCCCGCATCCAGTATTCCGGGCGGCAACAGGCAGCCCGTCTTAGGATCGTGAACAGGATGGC
>NZ_BADI01000200.1:0-3884 GCF_000333555.1 Herbaspirillum sp. B65
ATTTTCGGCCTACGGCCATTAAGTTCGGCGGCGTGATCGAGGGCGCTCGCTGGCTATGGACGGAACAGGGCGGGGCCTGGATCGAGCTGGCCGCCGGCGATTTCTATTTGCTGAGCGATGGACGTCCTTACCGCGTCGCAAGCGATCCTAATGCGCAGCTTGCCGACGGCGCACGCGCTATGACCGAAGGCCTGGGCGCCGATGGAGTCGTCCGCTACGGCGAGGGTGACTTCAACACCGTCGGTGCCGGTGGGCGCTTCACTCTGGATGAGGAACTGGGCGGTTGGCTGCTGCAATTGTTGCCACCGTTGATCGTGGTACGCGCCGCAGCACCGCAGGCGCAAGCTTTGCGCCCCCTGCTGGAACTAATCCAGCTGGAGACCCGGACGGTGCAGCCCGGCGCAACGGCGCTTGCCGCCCAACTTGCTGCGATGGTGTTGATTCAGATCTTGCGCGCTCACTTGGCCAGTGGAGCTTGCCCGGGTTGGCTGGGGACGCTCGCGGATGCCAGGATGGGACGGGCACTAGCCTTGATGCACGGCGACATTGCGCGCCCTTGGACCGTCGCCGAGCTAGCGGCGGCGGCCGCGATGTCGCGTACCAGCTTCGCTGAACGTTTCCGCAACCAGGTCGGCCTTCCGCCGCTTGCCTACTTGGCGCGCTGGCGTATGACGGTGGCGCGACATGCCTTGAAGTCAAACGATGAAACGCTGGCGCGCATCGGACGCACCGTTGGCTACGAATCCGAGACCTCCTTTGGCATCGCTTTCAAACGTATGGTGGGCGAAAGCCCCGGTCGTTACCGCTCCAGATTTAGATGAGATGCGCGACGCTTCGCTACAGATCGCCAGTTGGCCGCACATCTCATTGAGCAAGACTTGGGCGGCCAGTTTGCACGCTCAGTAACCGTATGCGGCATTCGCTCAGGTAGCCCGGAGCGCTTGGTTGCATGACCAGTGCGCTCATGGCATCGATTGTATCTGGGCAATCCACCGTCTAGTCTGCCGCCAACGGTGTTAACGTCGCAGCAATCCCAATCGAATGAGACTTTCCGCGGTCGCGACGATGGCATCCTCCCGCGAGCGCGGAGACCATCCCAGCAGGCGCCGCGCCTTCTCACCCGTCGCATTCATCTTGAGCCCCAACAACGGCAGCGCGGCTCGCACCGCAGGATGTTGATTGCTGACCAGACGCGCCACCCAATTGGGCATCACCCTGGTGGGTACCTTACTGGCCGCGTCGCCGAGATGCCGCCGCAAGACGTTCGCTAGTTCGCTCATCCACATGCTCTCCCCGGCGATTGCCAGAAAACGTTCACCGGCCGCGGCAGGACTCGTCATTGCCCGCATATGCAGGTCCGCCACATCGCGTACGTCAACGAAACCGGAATTAATTTTCAAGCAGGCTGGCTGTCCATCCAGCATGAACTTAACGAGATGAATGGAATGGGAGAAATCCTCGCCGAGCACCGGGCCGAGAACAGCTACCGGATTGATTGCCGTCAGCTCCATGCCGCGCCCCTCCGCAGCGATGAAATCCCAAGCCGCGCGTTCGGAGAGCGTTTTTGACTTCTGATAAGGCGCGACCGATTCATTGTTGAGATCGCTCCAGTCAGTTTCATTAAAGGGGCGCGTCATCGGTGGATGTCCGACACCGATGGCACCGAAGGCCGAAGTCAGCACCACACGTTTGACGCCGGCATCGCGCGCGGCGCGCAGTACGCGCAAATTGCCATCGACCGCCGGTCTGATCCAGTCTTCCTCCGTCACTTGGTCGCCAGACGGCGTAGGTGAAGCGCCATGCATTATGTAAGTGCAGCCGGCGACGGCCTCGCTCCATCCGCGGTCTGCTGTGAGATCGGCCGCTACGAAGGACAAATGATCCTGCGCATCGACGCCGCCGATCTTCAGGTAGCTACGTACTTGCTCTTCCCGAGCGAGGTCACGCACTGTTGTTCGTACCCGATAGCCCCCCTGCAGCAGCGCGATAATGCAGTGCTGCGCAATAAATCCCGTTCCGCCCGTCACCAGTACCAATGTATTGCTCATGTCATTTCCCGCATTACTTGCCGGCCCCAGTGGCCAGCGCCAAAGTAAAGAGAAGATAAGGCTGGATGGCCGCATTATGAATACTTGAAAATACCGATTACTTGCGCGATAGTTCGGAAATGCAGATCGACCCCTTCTCCGACATTCTCAAATTTACGCGCGCCGAATCAATCGCAACCGGCGGCTTCACAGCCGGCGGAGCATGGGCTATCCGCTTTCCTGCACCAGAAAAAATCAAATTCTTTGCCGTGGTGAAGGGCAGTTGCTGGGTCGAAATCGACGGCGAGCCCGAACTTGTACGCTTTGACACCGGCGACGTCGGGCTGCTTGCAGCGCCGCGGGCCTTCACATTGTCCAGTGCAGCGGATGTGCAGGCGGTCGACGCGATGGCATTGTTCTCTGGATCGAACACGGGGACGGCAGTCATCGGGAATGGACAAGACTTCGAGCATATTGGCGGACACGTCTTGCTTGATCCGGTGAGCGGTAAGCTGTTGCGCGACGTCTTGCCACCGTGGATACACGTGCCTGCGACAACTCCGCAAGCGGCCAGTTTTCGTTGGTTACTGGGCCAGCTAATGGAAGAAAGAGCGACCAGCTTGCCGGGTCGCCAGCTGGCGTCGGCGCAGTTGGCGCAACTGCTGTTCATCCATATCCTGCGCGCGCACTTGAATAATGCCGGTCCGGTACCGACCGGCTGGCTGCGAGCCCTGGCTGAACCTCGTCTTACACCGGCATTGCGTCTGATGCACGGCGACCCGAGCCGCGCCTGGCATTTGGAAGAGCTTGCTCAAGCTTGCGCCATGTCGCGCACGACGTTCACCTCGCGCTTCAAGATAGCTGCCGGCGTGGCACCGCTTACTTACTTGACCGAGTGGCGCATGCATCTGGCGCAACGCGCATTGCGCGAAGGAAATTCGTCGGTTGCGGCAGTGGCGCTGTCGTTGGGTTATACGTCAGAGAGCGCTTTCAGTAATGCATTCAAGCGCATCACGGGAACATCGCCGAGAACTTACCGAACTGCAGAACTGGCGGGCAGAGGATCAAGTGCTCCCGCACAGTATGTTCGCCATTACAGTGGCGCATGACCGTTTCCGGCCAGAAGCCGCCGTTATGTGCGCGCCTGTCAAACCAGCGAAATCATAAATGGACAATGCAAAGACCTGGGAAGCAGTTGCCTCAGCATTCGCTGCCGCTCGATCCAGTGTTGGGAGTGAGATCGTGAGGCAGTGGGCTAGCGGCCTTGGGCCGGGCAGTGAAGTGGTGGATATCGGTTGCGGATCAGGTGTGCCAGTTTCTCAAGCGTTAATCAATGCCGGCTTTACTGTCTTTGGTATCGATGCCTCCCCGACACTTTTGGCGATGTTTTGCCAACGTTTTCCCCAAGCGCATGCACTTTGTGAAACGATTCAGAGCAGCACACTTTTTGACCGAAAGTTTGACGGTGCAGTCGCCGTGGGACTTCTTTTCCTTCTTTCTGAAAGTGATCAACGACGGATGATTGAGAAGGTCGGACAAGCTCTACGACCAGGTGGGCGCTTCTTGTTTAGTGCCCCACGTACCCGATGTGAGTGGCGTGACATTCAAACAGGGCAGCTATCGTTATCACTAGGAGAAGTGGAGTACAGGCACCTGCTGAATATGGCAGGTATGCTTCTTAGGAATGTATATGTCGACAGGGGCGGTAACCACTATTTTGATGCCGTCTTGACGACGTAGCTGACGAGCTGCAGTTGTACTATCCTCATGCCCACGGCACCAATCCAGGTTAACTTGGTGCATCCAGTTGCCCACAGCCATTTTGGTCAAAATGGGCAAAAAATCCTCCAGCAAAAA
>NZ_BADI01000199.1:0-5406 GCF_000333555.1 Herbaspirillum sp. B65
CAGTTGCTTCGCAATCCCTGCAGGCACAGGCTGCCGAACTGGTCAGTGCAGTCAGCATGTTCAAGATTTCGGCGCAGCAGCAGCAACTGAACGCTGCGCCACCGCAGCNTGCGGCGGCCATCCGGCCAACACCGGTACGGCCGAAGACAGCACCAGCGCGTCCAGCCCCGGCAGCCGCGTCAGTATCCCGACAGGGAACCGAGCCCATCGAGCAACGCCAGTTGCTGACGCTCGCGGCCACCAGAAAAATCAAGGATGCCGAGCAAAACTGGGAAGAGTTCTGAGTTCTGAGTCCTAAGCCCCGGGTGATGCGTGCGGCCCGCCGATTTGTCTCACGCATCCTCTGCCATGGCCGGTGCTGATTGTCAGTGCCGTATGGCCAACCTGCGTATCGTCTGGAATCACCTGTCAAGTCTGTTGCAAGCTTTTCCGGAATCTCCGGCCCAGGGTATGCCTGAGTCCGATATACCGAGTCGTATGCGTTCGTACTCGTTCGTTCCATTCGCACTGACACGACTGTCGCAGCGTCAGCCGATACCAAAGTAAAGTCGATGTACGACCATGCTCGCACGTGCGCTCGCGTACTCTTTCCTTAAACAGAGGCGGGCTCCGTCTTTATATCAGCGCAAATCCCATGATTTTTTCTTTCTTCGCTACCTATGGATACCGACCTCTCTTCTCCGCATGATTATCGCCGCCGTGACTTGCTCAAGGCCAGCCTCGGCATGCTGGCCGGACTGGCTGCACCAAGCCTGATATTGGCCCAGGCCGCACCTGCCGCGCAGCAGTCGGCACAGAGTGCCAGCTTTCTGCGCCTGTCGGCTTTTTTGACCGGCAAAAGCGACCTTGATCCGGTCATTGCCGCCCGCACGCTGCAGGCATTGAGCGCCAATGACGCCAACTTTGCCGCGCGTCTTGCACAGCTCGATGAAGCACTCACCGCAGCGCGTTCCATGGGCTCGCTCAACGACATGAGCCACTTCGATATTTCATCGCTGGGCAGCGACACTGCGCTCAAGGCAACTGCCGTCGAAATCGTCTCGGCCTGGTATCTGGGCTACGTCGGCAGCGGGGCCCGGGCCAAACTGATCACTTATCACGAAGCACTGATGTACCGCCCTACCGCCGGTATCACCACGATCCCTTCGTATCAACTGGGCGGCTATGGCTACTGGATTCCGGCGCCGCAGCTCAAGTTCGGCAGCACGTCCCCCAACATTAAACCGGCTACGGCCTGAAGAGATCGCTATGACTACAGAATTTGATGCTGACGTGATCGTCGTCGGTTCCGGCGTATGTGGCAGCCTGACCGCCCACCGGCTGGCTCAGGCCGGCAAGAACGTGATCTTGCTGGAAGCAGGCCCGCGCGTACCGCGTTGGAAGCTGGTCGAGAAGTTCCGCAATACCCCGATCAAGGGCAATCCGAATGCCCCCTATCCCGATAATGCCTATGCACCCAAATCTGATACCAAAGGCTATATCGAAGAGACCGGCGGCACCAAGAACAATCCCAGCTATATACGTTTGGTCGGCGGTACCACCTGGCACTGGGCCGGTGCCTGCTACCGCTTTTTGCCGAACGACTTCAAGATGCAATCGCTGTACGGCGTCAGCCGCGACTGGCCGATAACTTACGACGATCTGGAAAAATATTATGGCCAGGCCGAGAAGGAGTTAGGGGTATCCGGCAACGACAACGACGATCAGAGCGCCACCGGACAAAGAGGACCGTTTCCGCCTCGCTCTACGCCCTACCCGATGCCTGCGCAAGCCTTGCCCTACATGCAGCAGCGCGCCAATGAAATCCTGACGCAAGGCGGATTCAAGGTCTTGAATGAACCGACTGCCCGTAATTCGCAACCCTTCGATGAGCGTCCGGCTTGCCAGGGCAATAATTCGTGTACGCCGGTCTGCCCCATCGGCGCACTCTACAATGGCTCGGTCCATGCGTTTAAAGCCGAGCAACGCGGCGTGCGGCTGCTGACCGAGGCAGTGGTGTACAAAGTGGAGGCCGATGGGAGCGGAAAGATCACCCGCGTGCGCTACAAATCTCCGGATGGCACGGACCACCAGTTGACCGCGCGGATCTTCGTGCTGGCAGCATATTCGATCGAGACCCCGCGTCTGCTACTCATGTCCGGCATCGCCAACAAGTCAGACATGGTGGGCCGCAATCTGAGCTGCCAGCCAGAAAGCCATCAGGCATTTCTGGCCCGCGAAGCCTTATGGCCTGGACGCGGCCCGGTGCATCCGCAAACTTTCTACACCCAGCGCGATGGCGAATTCCGGCGCACCATCGCCGGCACCAAACATGTGATCGGCAACAATTCACCCAATGCCACCGTGACCAACCACTTGCTCAAGCAAGGCATCATTGGCCCAAGACTGGATGAAATGATCCGCGACCATGCAGCGCGCTTCATGGAGTTGAGCACCCAGCATGAGTACCCAGGCGATCCGAACAATCGCATCACGCTCAGTACCACGCGCAAGGATGCGCTGGGCCTGCCCACTCCGGTGGTGCATTTTAACCGCGACCATCCGTACTTCCTGGCCGGTTTTGAACAGACCAAGCAAGTCTACCGGCGCGTGGCCGAACTGTTCGGTGCCACTGAATTCTCACCGTTGACCTGGGTGCACCCACATACCCAGGGTACCACCATCATGGGTGCAGACCCGCACACCTCGGTGGTCGATGCCGTAGGACGCACGCACGACCATCCCAATCTGTACATCGTCGGCCCCAGCGTCATGGCCACTACGGGGACGGTCAATCCCACCCTTACCGCTGCAGCATTGGCATTGCGCACTGCCGATGCTGTTTTGCATTCGCTTTAAGGATAGCCAAACAATGTTGAACAACATTCAGATACGGCGCTCTTTGGCCACCGCCTGTGTCCTGGCAATCGCCTGCACTCTCGTCATGGGGTCGGCCCAGGCCGTAGCTACTGCGGGTACTGTTGATAAGCAACTGCTGCAACGCGGCGCTTACTTAGCCACCGCTGGCGACTGCGTGGCCTGCCATAGCAGCAAACAAGGCCAGCCCTATGCCGGCGGCAACCCCATCGAGTCACCGCTGGGCACGATCTGGTCCAGCAATATCACGCCATCTGCGGCATACGGTATCGGCCGCTATACCGAACAACAATTTGCCGATGCCTTGCGCCGAGGTATCCGCGCCGATGGCAGCCATCTTTATCCGGCCATGCCTTACACCTCGTACACCTTGCTCAGCGATGCCGACATCCATGCGTTATACGCCTACTTCATGCATGGCGTAGAACCGGTCGAGCAAGCTGCGCCAGTGACCGAACTGCCCTTCCCGTTCAATGTACGGGCCTTGATGGCTGGTTGGAATCTGCTGTTCAATCCGAATCGGCGTTTCCAGCCGCCAACCGGCCAATCCGAACAATGGCTGCGCGGCGCCTATCTGACTGAAGCTCTAGCGCACTGCTCAGCCTGCCACACCCCGCGGAATGTCTTCATGGCTGAAGACAGCAGCCGCAGCTTCGCCGGCGCATCGCTGGGAAAATGGTATGCACCGAACATCAGCAGCGACCTCAATGCCGGCATCGGCGGCTGGACATCAGGCGAACTGATCACCTATCTACGCACCGGAGCGGCGCCCGGAAAGGCATTGGTAGCAGGCCCGATGGCTGAAGCCATCGACCACAGTTTCAGTAAGATGAGCGAGGCTGATCTGGCCGCGATGGCGCTATACATCAAATCCGTCCCCGCCAGATCCGACACCAGCCAGCGGCAGCCTGCCTATGTCTGGGGCTCGCCGGCCAGGGATGAAATCAGCATCCGGGGCGACAGCGCCGGCCAAATCTCTGGCGCCACCCTGTATAGCGGCAATTGTGCGTCCTGTCATCAGCCGTCTGGCAGCGGCACGCAACTGTCAGGGCCGCCGTCCTTGTTGCATGTCTCGACGGTCGGCCGCGCCAATCCGGACAGTCTTATCATGACCATCCTGCACGGCGTAGAACGCAACAACAACGGCCAGCAGCGTCTCATGCCCGCCTTTTCTACGAAACTCACGACCAGGAAGTCGCCCTGCTCGCCACATACGTGCGGCGTAATTTCGGCAATCCTGAGTCGGCCGAAATTTCCGCGCAACAGGTCAAGGTCTTGCGTGACAAACCGGCAGCCGTACCAATTTTAACCGCAGCGCGGATCGTCATTGCGTTGATCGTGATTGGCTTGCTCTGGCTGTTGGGTAAGGCAATCTTGCGCCGCTCAGGTAGCTCTTCGCGACTGGCAACAGCGCGCTCCAGATCAGAAGAATGATGGCGAGGCCGCGGTAACTTTGCGGTTTTTGGTTCTTTTGTTCCGGCCAAGCATCCGCTTTTTACTTGCACATGGGTTTCATCAAGACAGGTTGTTCAGAAATAGACGGTCAAGGACGTCCTTGACCGTCTATTTCATTTGGAATGTCAACACCAGCGCTCAATCTAATGATTCTTGATGAGATGGAGCAAGTCTCGCACCTCACCTTTTACTAACGACGAGCTAAACGCCGATGCCTGTCAATTGCACACTGAGTGCCCATAGGCGCTCGGCGGCCTGCGCGTCGACCGCCCACGGCAGCACTCCATCGAGCGTCTTGTGATCCACCGGCACCGCATATGCGATGTCGCAGTTTTCACAGTACACACCACCAAGGTTAGAAAGGATTGGACTTGTCGCACACCAGACGGTGGTGGAGGCGCCCTGTTCCGGTGTCTTGTAGAGGCTGCGCTGCGCGGCTGGAATCTCGCCTTTCTCGTCGCGTAAGCCGCGGGCCTGTAGTTCCTCAAGGGCGATGAAGCGCTGCAAACGGCTCTCGATGCGCCCAGGATGCACGGCGAAGGCCCGGATGCGTTCTGCCTCGCCCCTGCGGTCGAGCGCAACGGTGAACAGGACATTTGCAGTTTTCGACTGAGCGTAGGCCTGCCATTTGTCGTAGGCGCGTTGCTCGAAATTGGGATCGTCGAAGTCGAAGGCCGCTTGACGGTGCGCACCCGACGAGAGCGTCACCACGCGTGCCCCGTCCGCACGGCGCAAGGCTGGCCACAGGCGGGAGGTCAACTGGAAGTGGCCTAGATGGTTGGCTGAAAGATGTGATTCGTAGCCTCGTGCATCGCGCATCAGTGGCGCGGCCATGATGCCGGCGTTGTTTATCAAGAAATGCAGTGGGCGGCCACTCGATAAGAAGGCGCTGGCGAAAGCGTCGATCGAGGTCGGATCCAGCAGCTCGATATGCCCGGTCTCGATGCGGCTACTCCCCTCAAGCGCATTGCGCGCGGCTTCCGGATCGCGCGCGCCGACAATCACCGTCGCACCCGCGTGAGCAAGCGTGCGCGCGGTCACCAGGCAGATGCCCGATGCACCACCGGTGATGATTGCGACTTTATTCGACAGGTC
>NZ_BADI01000198.1:0-4886 GCF_000333555.1 Herbaspirillum sp. B65
ATTTCCGACGACAACAAAATGGCCAGGCGGTAGCTGGCAACGGATTTCGGGGACAAGCGATGGGTATCGGGCCGCAGATCCGATGGGACTGGACGCCAGGCTCGGCCGTGACTTTCAAATATCAGCGCGAGTTTTCGGTACGCAATCGTCCGCAAGGAGATCGGTTCTGGCTTCAGGTCAGCGTTCCTTTCAAGTGATGTACTAGCGCCGCCCATCGAAACGGCCAATGGCCGCCACCGCTGCCATGTGAGGCCAGTAGCGGGTTCGATTGGGCGCGTGGTGGACTACTGTTTGCGACGTCCGCAATCGGCTAACAGCAGCCGTTCGTATGACACATCGAGGGATTGAAAGCGCGACTCGGCAACACCTAAAATAGCTAGGAATCCTCATCGGATCATTACCCATCGTCCCGCTACAGGAGATTTGATTGATGGAAATCTTCGACGACGTTGTGGCCCAGATGGAGGCCACCCGGCTACCGCTTTACGCGGTCAGCGCTACCGCTGCCCACTCGGCAGACAGTCCGCTCTACCTCTTCCTGCACTGGCACGGTTTCCAGCGCTCCACCCCGCTGCAGTTGCCGGGAATATCGATCCCTGCCAGGCCGGTCCAGAGTTCGCTGCTGAAGGTGGAGGGCCCCTGGTATAGCGACCTGCTGCGCGATGAACTGGTACTGGAACTGGCCTGGCGCCTGGGCGCCTGGGACGTCACGCGCATCCGTGCGCGCGGATGCAACCAGATCGGCGCACCGTCGGGGGAAGCCCTGCAATGCCGCCAGGCCTTCGGAGAAGGTGATGAAGATCATCCGGTCACACTCGACGACGCACCACAGGCCCGCCACGACGCCATGCAGCTGGCTTCCCGCCGAGGCTACTGGCGCTGGCTGTTCCACCCGGTCAAGGGCGGCCTGTGGTCGCAACTGGCGCAGGACGACGAGACGCTGGACAGCGATGGCGCACGCACCGGCCCCTGTCCGGTCGCACCGCTGCCGGCGGAAGGCCGTGGCCGCCAGATGGTCTACCGGATGGGCCGCATCACGCGCTTGATCCTGCCTTCCCAGCCGTAACAACTTGTTACAAATTACTGTGCCTGGCGCTCTTGATAAGCTGCCCGGCCAGACTTATTTCCTGCATCGCCTAAATTTCAAGGCCGGGATCCTTGATCCCTGATTCTCTTTTGTTCACGTGACATTGACCATTCTGGAGATTGAACATGAAACTTCGTCCCCTTTATGACCGAGTGATCGTCAAGCGAATCGAACAGCAGCGCCAGACCGCCTCGGGCATCGTCATCCCCGACAGCGCCACCGAGAAGCCCGAGCAGGGCGAGGTGCTGGCCGTGGGCAACGGTCGGGTACTACCCGATGGCAGCCTGCGCGCGCTGCAGCTGAAGGTCGGCGATCTGGTGCTCTTTGGCAAATATGCCGGGCAGACCGTCAAGATCGATGGCCAGGAGCTCTTGGTCATGCGCGAGGAAGATATCTTCGGCGTCTTCGAAGCTGCCGCCGGGCAGGACAAGAAGGCCGCCTGATACGGCGTATTGCTGAACCTTACCATTCCCTAGTTCGTGGAGACCTAACATGAGTGCGAAACAAGTGAAGTTTCATGACACTGCCCGCGCCCGCATCGTCAAGGGCGTCAACGTACTGGCCGATGCCGTCAAGGTGACGCTCGGCCCCAAGGGCCGCAACGTGCTGCTGGACCGCAGCTTCGGCGCACCGGTGATCACCAAGGACGGTGTCTCGGTGGCCAAGGAAATCGAGCTGAAGGACCGCCTGGAGAACATGGGGGCCCAGGTCGTCAAGCAGGTCGCCTCCAAGACGGCCGATGTGGCCGGCGACGGCACCACCACGGCCACCGTGCTGGCCCAGTCCATCGTGCAGGAAGGCATGAAGTACGTGGCCGCCGGCATGAACCCGATGGACCTCAAGCGCGGCATCGATAAGGCGGTGGCGGCGGCCATCGAGGAACTGCGCAAGATTTCCCGTCCCATCACCACCAACAAGGAAATCGCCCAGGTCGGCGCGATCTCGGCCAATTCTGACGAGGCCATCGGCAACATCATCGCCCAGGCGATGGACAAGGTGGGCAAGGAAGGCGTGATCACGGTCGAGGATGGCAAGTCGCTGGAGAATGAACTCGATGTGGTCGAGGGTATGCAGTTCGACCGCGGCTACCTGTCGCCCTACTTCATCAATGATCCGGACAAGCAGCTGTGCCAGCTCAATGATCCTCTGGTGCTGCTGTATGACAAGAAGATTTCCAGCATCCGCGAACTGCTGCCGGTACTGGAGATGACGGCCAAGGCCGGCAAGCCGTTGTTCATCGTGGCCGAGGATATCGATGGCGAAGCACTGGCGACCCTGGTGGTGAACTCGGTGCGGGGCGTGCTGAAGGTGGCTGCGGTGAAGGCGCCGGGCTTTGGCGATCGCCGCAAGGCCATGCTGGAAGACCTCGCCGTACTCACGGGCGGCACCGTCATCTCCGAAGAAACCGGCAAGAGCCTGGAGAAGACCGCGCTGGAGGATCTGGGCAGCGCCAAGCGCGTGGAGGTGCGCAAGGACAGCACCACCGTCATCGATGGTGCCGGCGCCCAGGACAAGATCGATGCACGCGTCAAGGCGATCCAGGCCCAGATTGAGGAAACCACCAGCGACTACGATCGCGAGAAGCTGCAAGAACGCGTGGCCAAGCTGGCCGGCGGCGTGGCGGTCATCAAGATCGGTGCCGCGACCGAGGTTGAAATGAAGGAAAAGAAGGACCGTGTCGATGACGCCCTGCACGCAACCCGTGCGGCGGTGGAAGAAGGCATCGTGCCCGGTGGCGGCGTGGCACTGCTGCGTGCCCGTGCGGCTATCAGCAAACTGGAAGGGGCCAATGCCGACCAGAACGCCGGTATCCAGATCGTGCTGCGCGCGCTGGAGGCCCCGCTGCGCGTGATTGCTGCCAACGCCGGCGACGAACCATCGGTCGTGGTGGCCAAGGTCTATTCCGGCAAGGGCAACTTCGGCTACAACGCGGCCAACGGAGAGTACGGCGACATGGTGGAACTGGGTGTGATTGATCCGACCAAGGTCACCCGCACCGCCTTGCAGAACGCTGCTTCGGTGGCTTCGTTGATTCTGACTACGGATGCTACCGTGGCGGATGCACCGGCAGAGGAAAAGGAGGCCACCCCAACTGCCGCGTTAGATATGTGAATTGGACAAGCGATTCGAGAATATGTATCGCTGAGCAGCAAACGCCCGCATAAAGCGGGCGTTTTTACATTCGGAGCATCTGATGACGAATCTACGAGGAAAGTGATTTGCCACGACCAAATGCATATGAATGTTGCTTCAACGAAATATACTGCACCATGGTATTATTTTTGGGCTGCTTTTGCTTGCCGCCACTGGGGAACCGACATGCACTTCATTGCCAGTTCATGCATCGGGAGGGGACACGAGTGTTGTCCAGTGAAGATTGTCTTTCTACTGTCTGCCAACTCAATTAACCGCTGCTTCACCAACGGCGAGGGGAACATCTGCAATGAATTTCAATTTCACCATCCGGACACGCATTGCGCTGGTCATCGGCTCCCTGGCTTCGCTCCTGTTCGTCGGGGGGGCTATGGGAGTCTGGGGCTTCAACTATGGCAACAACGCGCAGCAATTGATGTACAAGAGGGAACTGGCTTCGGCCATCGCACTGTCGCATGCCGATATCTACAATGCACGCGGCTTCCTCGCAATCTACAGGCTGGGCATGGCACCGCAAAATCCGGCAGCCAATGAACAGGCCAACCGTGCACTGAAGCTGTTTGGCGAAGCGGACAAAGCATGGAATGAATATCGCAATCAATTGATGGAAAAAAGCGATGCCGAGGAAGTGCGCCTGGCCGATGATTTGAACGCCAAACGCGCTGCTTTCTCGGACAAAGGTTATATGGCCATGATCAATGCCCTCAAGGCCGGCAAGTTCGACGAACTGTCCAGCGCGTGGAATTCCATGCGCGATCTCTTCAATGCCACCAGCGACGCTAGCGCCGCCATGCAAGCGTACCAGGCCACCCGCGCGCAGCAGACTTATGAAACATCACTGCAGATGTATCGTAGCTTCGTGATTGTGACCTGTGTCGGCCTCGGTCTGATGGTGTTCGTTTCACTGTGGGTCTGGCGTTCGTTGCGGCAGGCCATCATCGGCCCGCTCGATCAGGCACTGGCCACCTTCAAGGCAATGGCGGCAGGTGATCTGACCAACAATATCGAGACCCGCTCACGTGATGAAATGGGGCAAATGCTGGACGGCCTGAAGCAGTTGCAGCAGGCTCTGATTACGCTGGTCACCAAGGTCAGCAACAGTTCCCACAGCATTGACGCCGGTGCCAAGGAAATCGCCACCGGCAATATGGATTTATCGTCCCGCACGGAACAGCAAGCGAGTTCGCTCGAAGAAACCGCCGCCTCGATGGAAGAACTGACTGGCACCGTGCGCCAAAATGCCGACAACGCCGGCAACGCCAGCCAGATGGCCAACAGCGCCTCGACTATAGCCAATCAGGGTGGTCAGGTGGTGGCCCAGGTGGTGGACACGATGGAAGCCATCAATGAATCCTCGCGCAAGATTGTCGACATCATCAGCGTGATCGACGGCATTGCCTTCCAGACCAATATCCTGGCATTGAATGCTGCAGTCGAAGCAGCACGCGCCGGTGAGCAGGGACGCGGCTTCGCAGTGGTGGCTTCCGAAGTCCGTTCGCTGGCACAGCGTTCGGCGGCGGCAGCCAAGGAGATCAAGGAACTGATCGACAATTCGGTGGAAAAGGTCAACACCGGCAGCCGACTGGTGGAACAGGCCGGCGCTACCATGGGCCAGGTGGTCGACAGCGTGCAGCGCGTGACGCAT
>NZ_BADI01000197.1:0-5652 GCF_000333555.1 Herbaspirillum sp. B65
GCTATAATCGGCCTCCCTTTCCGTTCAAGAAAAATCATCTCATCATGCGGACTTTCACCAAGCTGCTCCTGCCGCTCTTCACCGCACTGGTAGCCAGCACGGCCCATGCCGACATCTGCGCCGACCTGCGCGCCATCCACCAGCAGTCGCAATCGCACTTCGACGGCTGGAAGAAGGATGGCCCGGATTCGGTCATGAAGGGCGACAGACAGGGCCCGATCTATCTCTCCAACTTCATGCTCGATGGCGCCCAGAGCTGTGCCATCACCAGCAATTCCTCGGTCTACACCTGCATCTGGCGCTATGCCACGCCGGCCGACATGGGCCGCGCCTACCAGCGCATGGTCAATGAGGTGAAGGCTTGTGCACCGCTGGCCAAGGAGCCGCCCGGCATCATCGCCGACGAACCCCAGGAGCGCCGCCAGGGCGACCTGCGCCAAGTGACCGAAGTGACCGGTCTGGACTACGCTGATGCCGAAGTGACGATTCTGATCGGGCAGATGCAATTGACCGGTCCCAATGGCCTGGCGCGCAACGAACTCAAGCTCAGTTTCTCGAGGGCAGTCTCTGGCAGGACAGTGACATACCCGACGTCATTGGTCATCTCGCTCCTCATAACTTGGTCAAACAAGGAGCCAGGCATGGTCGTCTGGACGATATCGTGGGCACAGGCTTCGTACTGCTGGCCAGGAACAAGGACGCGTTACATTCCCTCTCCGGCTACAGTGCAACCTTCCTGGAGCATATCGGGGCATATGTTGCCTACCTCGGTGAGCCAAGTGATGCCCATGCGCTGCAGGAAGAAGGCGACAAGATCCGCAGCTTCTTCGATGCAAACCAGATCGCCGTAGCGCTTATTCGTCCAGACTTTTACATCTATGGTGCCGTGACTCGCCCCGAGAGACTGGATGACATGGTTCGAGCACTGGCCAAGACTTTCCAATATCAGGTCCGTCCTTTTCATCAGAACGGCCATCGAAGCCTCACAGCAGGCGAATTGACAGGAGCAATCGCACATGATTAAGGTCCTTGAGGGCATTCGCGTCATCGAGCAAGGAACATTCATCACCGGACCCGCTGCAGGCATGATGCTGGCAGACCTCGGCGCCGATGTTATCAAGGTCGAGCAGCCCGACACCGGAGATCCTTTCCGCGCATTCAAAGGGGGCCTGTACAGTCCACACTTCCAGACGTACAACCGCAACAAGCGCAGCATTGCACTCAACAACAAGATACCGGAAGACCTGGCCTTGTTTGAAGAGCTCATCGGCTCGGCCGACGTCTACATCCAGAACTTCCGTCCTGGCGCTGCTGAACGTTTGGGAGCGGGAGAAAAACGTCTGCGCGAAATCAATCCAAAGCTGATTTACTGTGCCATCAGCGGATTCGGGCAGACTGGCCCCTCGTCTGGTCGCCCGAGCTATGACACGGTAGCCCAGGCAGCCAGCGGCTACCTCAACTTACTGGTCAATCCTGCCAATCCTCGTGTGGTAGGTCCAGCCATCGCGGATGCCATGACCGGTTTTTATGCCGCCTATGGAATTATGGGTGCGCTCTTCGAACGTAGTCGTACCGGCAAGGGACGAAAGGTGGAGGTGTCGATGCTTGAGGCCATGTCCCACTTCAATCTTGATGCATTCACGCATTACTATTCGGCCAACGAAGTGATGGGACCATTCAGTCGGCCAAGCGTGTCCCAGTCTTACGTTCTGCAATGCAAGGATCAGAAATGGATAGCCTTGCACATGTCGTCACCCGAAAAATTCTGGCAAGGCTTGGCCAATGCCATTGAGCGACCCGACATCTTCAAGGATGAACGCTTTGCTACCCGTGGAGGGCGCATTCGCAATCAAGATGCCTTGATCGACCTTTTGGGCGGCATCTTCAAGGCAAACACACGTGATCTCTGGTGCCGCAAACTGGAAGCCGAAGACGTTCCCCATGCGCCCATGTACGACACCAGTGAAGCGCTAGAGGATCCCCAGGCAAAACACTTGCAGCTTCTCATTTCGGCAACGCATCCCATCATGGGGGAATTCAAGACCGTTCGCAGTCCGATTTCCTACGATGATGTCCGCCCCCTTGAAGTGACGGCGCCACCGTTACTGAACGAGCACGCCGAAGAAATCAAGGCTGAATTGAAGAACCGCAGGGGCTGAATATTCTGCCCTCCAGTCATCTTTTTTCGGCCGGAATCACCTCGACCATTTCCATGGACATTCCACCCCTCGTTCCTGCAGCAAATATCAGCCTGCTTTTCCGGGAACATGCATTCCTTGAGCGCTTTCAATCAGCGCGGCGTGCTGGATTTTCCGGTGTCGAATTTCTCTATCAAGAAGAAATATACTTGCCATCGATACGACGTGCCTTGCAGGAATACGGCCTGAAGCATGTCCTGGCCAACATGCAAGGCTCTCAGGATGACAAGGGTCTGGCCGCTGTTGCCGGTAGAGAGCTGGAGTTTCGGGAAAGATTCGATCGTTCACTGGCAGCTGCTTGCCAGACGCAAGCGCAGATGCTGCATGTCACAGCGGGAATCGTGCAGCACCACGATATGCCTGAAGCGCGGGAAGTGTTTCATCGCAATATGGAATGGGCCGGCAAGGTTGCGGCGAAGGCCGGCATCGTGATCGTCATTGAAGCCATCAATCAGATCGATGTGCCAGGATATTTCTTGCGTTCGCTGGAGGATGCCATTGGCTGGTGCAGCTTGCTGCACACCCACAATGTCGCGCTGCTTCTGGATCTCTATCATGCCGGTAGACAGCGCTTGCCCCCGCAGGCGTTGATCGAGAACGCACTTCCATGGACCCGGCATCTCCAGATCGCCGGCCTGCCCAACCGCAACGAGCCGACCATGGACAAGGCGACCATAGCGACTTTGCAGGAATTGGTACGGGGTGGTTATCGAGGTTGGCTGGGCGCGGAATACCATCCGCAAGGATCCACCGAAGATGGCCTGGGATGGTTATCAGAGCTACCAACGGCCTTAGACCATTAAGCTCAGTCGCGCCCTCCAAACCATAAGCCCGAGCCTGGTTGCTCGGGCTTTTTCACTGGAACTCATGTCTATGGATGACAGGAGTTCCAAGTGGGGAGGCCGCTCATGCGGCCTCGTGCCACCGACTTACACCAGGACCGGAATGATCAGGTTCGAGCAGAAATCGCCGCCGGTATGAATGGAGTACTTTCCCTTGTTGACGCTCCACTCATGCCGGTTGGTGACGTTAGGCAAGGGGTAACGGTTGACGTCACGATCTTGAATGACAAGACGCAAGCCCTCCCCTTTTTTGAAGGCAGTCCCAGAGGGCCATACTTCAATATCGAGCCTGGTCGGTTCCCCGATGTTCAGGGGTGCAATCTCCACATGCGGATGGAAAGGACGGTTAGGCAAGCTTTGCGCGGCATCAACGGCGCGATGGGAAGCACGCAGCCAACCGAGCGCCATCGGGCCATCTTCGAATTGCGCGCAATAGGCGAACGGCACTACATTGCCTTCCTGATCCAGCTTCTGGATGGCAACGAAGACATCGGCATCGCCCGTCTCATGTGCCGAAAGATACAAGTGCAAGCCGATGGCGCCGACGACGGAGGTATCCTCGCTGAAGCGAAAATCGAACGTGACCGGCTCCGCCGTATCCGTGCCAGTCATATAGGAGGCGGTCGCGGCATCCTTGACTGGCGACACTTGCAGCGTATGGCTGCTCGCGTCCAGGTACAAGGTCGTCAATTCAGTGTTCTGCAATGGCCACGATTGCGCGTCGATAAATTGACCGGAGTAGAAAGCATCACGCAGCTCCAGTCGTACCTTCGGCCACGACGATACACCAGCTTCCTGGCCTTTCAAGAACTGTGTATAGAACTGCTCCTGGCGCTTGAGGCTGGCAGGCTCGTAGTAGTAGCCCCATTTCTTTCGGCCATGGATTTCGAGCCATTTCTGCGCCGAGGAAATGCGCTGAAACCCCTCCAACGTGCCGCGTGTATGAAGACCATGGTCGGACCAACTGGCCACGACATAGGCAGGCACATCGATATTCTCCAACGCTGCGATCTTCCCCTTCCAATAGTCATCGAAGAGTGGATGCTCTGCCGCCATCCTGACCAGGTCTTCATGCTGGGTCAGGCCGAACTGGGCCACGGACTGGACAAACCCATAGAACCAGCTATCCGGAATGCCACCGTGAAAAGCGATTTCCCGATAGGGATCGGTCCAGCCCTCCCAAGGATTGATGGCAGCCAGATGCGGGGGGCGCTTGGCCGCGACGTGCCACTGGGAAACTGCGAGGTAGGAGACCCCCGCCAGACCAACCCGGCCATTGCTCCATGGCTGGGTTGCGGCCCATTCTATGAGGTCGTAGTAGTCATCAGCCTCACTGCCATTGAAGTAGCTCATTGTCCCTTCGGAATTCCAGGCGCCGCGAGGATCAACATTGATGACGGCAAAACCTTTGGGGCACCAATAGACCGGATCGGGCGCCTCGAAAGCAGTGTAGGAAGACACCTGGCCTTTGGCCACGCCCGCCGTCGTGAAATATTTGTCGTACTGGATGGGCGCATGTTTTCCATAAGGACTCCAGGCAATAAGCGGCGGTACTTTTTCCGCGTCTTTGGGCCTGAAGACGTCCACGTAGATCTTGGTGCCGTCACGCAGCGTAACGGCGACGTCACGTTCGATCACCATACCGCCGTCGATGCTCACCGACGGTTTGAGTGCCGGGCCACCGGCTTGTTGCGGATTGACTGACGGGGTAAAGGCCAGCACGATTTCGCGAGATGCCATCTTGAGTCTCCTTATATAGTTTGTGTTGGGGTGATGGGGGCGCGCAATGTGTCGACCTGGCGCGTACCTTGACGTGATATTGAAAGATGTTGCCAGCGTTGTGAAATGAATTATGCCCATCGTTTCCATCTACGCCATCGATAGAACAGCCCCACATGAGGGTCACAACCTTGATGGTCACCTCCATAAAGACCCACAGCGCATTGCATGGATGCCGGGACGCCAATCCCTTCTTCATCCCGCTGCATGAACGCTCTATGTTCTCGATGATCCAGTCGCCGGTTCGCATCGACCGCGTCACTGGCTTTGATCGATATAAATCATTCCATCGTTACACCAAGCGAATATATTTACTTCGCCGTCGCACACAGATGCGCAAATCAGATGAAGAACTGATGTCGTGCTGATTCAACGGTGCGATAGCTATCCAAAAAAGCCAATCGAAAAATTGATAAGCAATCCGAAGGAGGAGACAAGATGAAAAGCCGTTTTTGGTCGAGCGCAATTGCGGTGACCGCCAGTATGACGATCCTTGGAGCCGGTCCGGCTAAAGCCACGGAAAATGGTATCGCCAGCTACCCGGTGGGGGTCAGTACCGTACTCAATGGCATATTGCCGGCCCCAGGTGAAACCCGGTTTTACAACTACATGCAATACTACTCGGCCAACAAGTTCGCTGGCCCCAACGGTCAAAGCATCATTCCGGGTTTCAAGAGTAGTGTTTTCGTCGAAGCGCCGCGCATCATCCATACCTGGAACCAGACGCTGGGACCATTCAGTCTGTCCAGCGGGATCATTGTCCCACTCTTCAATACCGATCTGACTCTGCCCTGTAGTAGTGGCTCCAAGACGNCGTGGGCGACATCATCATT
>NZ_BADI01000196.1:0-595 GCF_000333555.1 Herbaspirillum sp. B65
CGCGCGCGCCCAGCATCCAGAACCAGACCAGCAGGAAGAGAATGAGCAGCGTCCAGACGAACGCCTTGGATTTATACAGTTCGCGCATTGACAGCGGTTCCTTGTTGCGTGTTCTTGGGTTTATTGTCGCGGCAAGTGCCGGCGTCAGGCCTGGGGCGGGATGATCAGCGCCAGTGCCACCTTGCGCCCCTCGGCCATGAGGATGTTGTAGGTCCGGCAGGCGGCCTGGTTGTCCATGCATTCCACCCCGATGCGACGCGTGGTCAGTACCGTGGTCAGCTTGGGGTGGACGAAGCGCTGGCGCTCGCCGGTGCCCAGGATCACCACGTCCGGCAAGGTGGCGTCGATCTGGGCGAAATGCTCGGTGGTGAGTGCCTCGAAACTGTCCACGGGCCAAGATACCGGTTCACTTTCCGGTAACACCAGCAGACTATGGGTGAAGCGGATGGCATTGAGCTCGACGCCGTCCTCATCATAGGCGGTGACGGTCTGGTATTGCTTGGTTTCGGTCGAATGGAGCTTCATCGCAGGATGGGCAGATGGGTTGCAGGCGGCCCCGCGGGGCAGACGACCGGGCCATGATGTCAAGTCGACA
>NZ_BADI01000195.1:0-2995 GCF_000333555.1 Herbaspirillum sp. B65
AGCCGCCGCACCAGTGCGCTGAGGTCATAGCCGGCCTGGCTGGCGCGGGTGAGGATATCGCGCTGGCCCAGGCGCCCCGCCTGGGACAGGCCCCACAAGCTGGTACTGCGCATCCCGCTGCGGCAATAGGCCAGCACCGGTGCGGGCAACTGGTCGAGCAGGCGGTCGAACTCGGCGGCCTGGTCATCGTCCACCTGACCGGGCTTGACCGGCAGGTAGCGGGCCTGGATGCCCATGGTCTGGGCCGCTTGCTCGATTTCACGGAAACTGGGTTGATCGCCGGCTTCCCCGTCCGGACGATTGCAGATGATGGATTTGAACCCGGCGTGGGCAATGGCTGCCATATCGGCAGGCATGAGCTGGGCCGAGACGGACAGCTTGGCCGTCAGTGGCTTGATGTGCATGGAATGTCTCCTCGGTTGACCTGCGCCACCACTGACGGCGTCCCGGCACCGTCAGTGGTGGGTTACTTCATTCACTTCTTTCACTTTTCCCTTGCCGGGCAACTGCTGATACCCAGCAGCGGATAGAGCGGACAAAAGCGGAATAGCCCGGTACCCAGAGCAATGAGACCCAGCCAGCCCCACCAACCCACGGTGCCGGTCGCGGCCAGGATCACCAGCACGATGCCGACGACGATTCTCAAGATGCGGTCCATGCCGCCTACATTGCATTTCATGATGGCTCCTTCGGGTTGTGAAATCAGACAGTGTTCAAGGGGATCTTCAGGTAGCGCACGCCATTGGCTTCGGCCGGAGGCAATTGCCCGGCGCGCATGTTGACCTGCACCGAAGGCAGCAGCAGTACCGGCATGGCCAGGGTGGCGTCACGGGCGCTGCGCATGGCCACGAATTCTTCTTCACTGATGCCGTCGCGCACGTGGACGTTGCTTTGGCGCTGCTCGGCCACGGTGGTCACGAATTGCAGGGCGCGGCCATTGGGCTGGTAGTCGTGGCACAGGTAGAGGCGGGTATGCGCTGGCAGGCTCAACACATCATTGATCGAGTGGAACAGGGTGCGGGCATTGCCACCGGGGAAGTCGCAGCGGGCCGTGCCGTAGTCGGGCATGAACAGGGTGTCGCCCACGAAGGCTGCGACCTGCGCGCCTTCTTCCACGACATAGGTAATGCAGGCCGGGGTGTGGCCGGGCGTATGCATGACCCTGGCCTTGAGATTGCCGATCTGGAAGCGCTCGCCATCGACGAAGAGATGGTCGAACTGGCTGCCGTCATGCTCGAATTGCGCGCCGGCATTGAAGAGCGTACCGAACACGTCCTGCACCTGGCGGATGTGTTCGCCGATGGCAATGCACCCGCCCAGCTTGCGCTTGAGATAAGGCGCGGCCGACAGGTGGTCGGCGTGGGCATGGGTTTCCAGGATCCACTGGACCGTGGCCCCCAGGTCGTTGACGCGCTGGATCAACAGATCGGCGCTGGTGGTGGAGGTGCGACCGGACTTGGGATCGTAGTCCAGCACACTATCGAGCAGTGCGCATTGCCCGGTGGCGCGATCAAGCACGATGTAGCTCACCGTACTGGTGGCGGGATCGAAATGACCTTCGATGTGCAGGTTGTCCATGCTTTCTTCCTCTGTCTATGTCACTGGTGTGATCCCTATCAAAACCTGTGCCAGTCACGCAGTGGCCTATAAGTCATTGATATATAGAAGGAAAATATCTGTCGCTCATGGTGAGCGATAAGATTTTTCTGCCAGTGACAGTGCCAATTGGCAGTGGCATACTGCCAATTGGCAGAAAGAACGGAGATGGCCGTGATCTCTATGTCATGTTGCTAACCAGCATCCTTTTGGTGAAAGCGAGCTTGTTCATGCAGTCTCTTCCCGATGTGCTCCAGGCCTTTCAGGTGCAGGCGCTGATTTCGTATCTCGATCACGAGGCCACGCCCATGATCGTGATGAATACCCAGTACGAAATCCTGGCCGCCAATACCGCCTACAAGCGCCAGTTCGCCACGGCGGGCAAGCCCTACATCGGTCACAAGTGCTATGCCATGTCGCATCACTACCAAGTGCCCTGTGACCAGGCCGGCGAGCACTGCCCCTTGCAAAGTGCCTTGACCCACCNAGGCCCNGNNACGGGTGCTGCATATCCATCACACCCCGCGCGGCCCGGAGCATGTGGACGTGGAATTGCGCCCCATCATCGATGAACAGCATCGCGTGGTCGGATTCGTCGAACGCCTGCAGACCGTGCGCCATGCCTCGGTGCAGGCCAGCCGCCAGGGATTGGTGGGCAAGTCGGCGGCCTTCAATCGTGCGCTGGGGGAGTTGCAACGGGTGGCAGCATCGGAACTGCCGGTCTTGCTGCTGGGGGAGTCCGGCACGGGCAAGGAACTGTTCGCCCGCGCCGTGCATGAGGCCAGTGCCCACGCGCGCGGGCCTTTCGTGGTGCTGGACTGCTCGGGCCTGACCGAGACACTGTTTGAAAGTGAATTATTCGGCTATGAAAAGGGCGCCTTTACTGGCGCCCACGTGCGCAAGGCCGGGCTGGTGGAGACGGCCAAGGGCGGCACGCTATTCCTCGATGAAATCGGGGATGTGCCGCTGGGGATGCAGGTGAAGCTGTTGCGCCTGATTGAATCCGGCACTTACCGCCGGGTGGGCGCGGTCGATACCCAGCAGGCCGACTTCCGCCTGGTGGCGGCCACCCACAAACCACTGCAGAAGATGGTGGCTAATGCCCAGTTCCGGCAAGACCTTTACTACCGGATCAGCGCCTTCCCGATTCACCTGCCGGCCTTGCGCGAGCGCCGCGATGATATCGCCTTGTTGGTGCAATCCCTGCTGCAGCGGGGCAATGGCGCGCCCCAGCAGCGGCTGCAAGTCTCGCCCCAGGCCATGGCCAGTCTGCTCAACTACGACTGGCCCGGCAATATCCGGGAGTTGCGCAACGTGCTGGAACGCGCGCGCCTGTTCGCCGATGATGGCGTAATCCAGCCGGAGCATCTGGCGCTGGAGCCTCCCTGGGCGATACCTG
>NZ_BADI01000194.1:0-3910 GCF_000333555.1 Herbaspirillum sp. B65
TAGCACGTTCACGTGGAGGACGAAAGACCTTCGCCAGAGGGCTTGGCGAACCGGCTCTGAAAGGCCTGTCCCAGGGTGCCGCTGACGAAGTGCGGGATCGCGTTGGTCAGGAAAGCGCCGCCGAAGAAATACGCTATGTCATGTAGCCAATGCATGGTCAGGCACTCCGTTTCATGAGGTCAATGATTTCTTGCGTGGTGCCGGTCTCGCCTATCCTTGGAAAGACCCGCGTGATGCTGTAGGTATGCGCATCGGCCTGCATGTCGGTCATGGCGTCCGTGGCCAGCGTCACGTTCAAGCCCAGCTCGTAGGCTTGACGTGCGGTGACCTCGACGCCATTGCTGGTGGCGACACCAGCGATGACTACCTGCGTGACGCCCAACGATTCCAGATGGGCTTCAAGGTCGGTATTGGTGAAGGCGCCTGGAGTGCGCTTGGTCACCAAATGGTCTTGGGGCTGCACATTAAGCTCGGCAATAAAATCGGTCCAGCCGGTCGGCAATTCCCGATGCATTCGTGGCTGTTCCGTCCGACCCGGTGCCCCGCCAGCGACATTGACCAATACGACTGGCAAACCGTGCTCACGAAAGCTCTTTGCCAACCTCGCAGCGTGCTTTACCATCGGGTTCATGGGATGCGCGGTCGGAAGTGAAACGATGCCCGCCTGAAGATCGACGACGATGAGTGCGGACTTGGGATCGAGTGTGGTCACTGGCATGGTGTTTTCCTTTCGGTGATCGGGGCGACGTAGCTCTACGTTGTGGTGATTCCGGGAGTGACCTCAGGCGTCGGGGCGGTCTTACTCGGACTCGCTTAAGCGCTTGATCAGGGCCGCAGCGGTCACTAGCGTCTGTCGTTCATTCGGATCGAGCCTGGTCATTGCTGTCAACAGCCATTTCCGTTTCAGGGCGCCACGTTTTTGCCTAGCCTCGATGCCTTTTTCGGTCAGGGCAAACAGTACCTGCCTGCCGTCGCTCGGATGCGGCCGGCGCTCGACCAAGTCTTCCTGCTCCAACTCGGCCAGCGTGGCGCCCATGGATTGCGGCTTCACCGATTCAGCGCGCGCGAGATCGGCTGTCGTCAGCGGTCCTGCCTTCTCCAGCCGCGCCAATACCACGGTCTGCGACCAGGTCAGTCCATCCGGATTGGATTCCGCCCGCAAGCGTCGCAATACCTGTCCAATCGCCAGCGAAAGCTCGGTAACCGCCGTTTCAACGAGAACGGTGTTGTCTGTAGGAGTAGTCATGGCTGGAATATATATTTAAACAGTCAAACTTGCAAGTTTACCTGTTTATAACGGCGCGTCATCCTGGCGCAGAGTGATCGAACGGGCGGCAACGCCTGGCCGGCGGAAGACACAGCAGGTGCTCGTGGTCCAATGCAATGGCCGTAAGGGACCAGTGCCTGCACTTCATGCAAAAACTGATAACCATGCATGTTTTACTTTGTAGCTCTAACCGATCGCCTCGCCCACACTCTGGTTTCGTGGCGGCTGTCGAGGTCGCTCGCTCCCATTGCTGGTACCGCCGTCCTTGCTGGTCTGCAGCGATGCGGGTCAGCCCGCCATCCCGCTTACTTTGAACAAATCTTTCCTTTTACGGAGCCTTGCATGAAGCTTTCTCGTTTGTTGCTCGTCGTCTTCACCCTTGCTTCCCTCCAATTGGTCAATGCGGCCCAGGCTGCCGACAAGCTGCGCGTCGACGTGGTGCCCGGTGCCTATAGCGATTCCGTCACGGTGGCTGCCAAGGAAGCCAAGAGCCAGCCAACCAGCCTGCCAGAAAACCCGGGAAGCCACCCAGGCAATAACGCGCAATACCATAGACCGAGCCCGCGCTGGGCACCACCTCGGTCATGACCGCATAGCTCTTGGCGGTAAAGTACATGCAGATGGCGCCCAGCAGGTAGGCCAGACTGCCTCGGCTGGTCAGTGCACCGATTTCACGATCAGGCCCAGCGATACCGCCATGCACACCACCGAAAAGGCCAGCTTCAGGTGCGCCGGATGCCAGCGTACCGCGAGCTTGCCGCCGAACAGCATCCCGATCACCGCCCCCGCCGAAAAGGGCAGGCCGATGGCCAGATCGAAGTGCCCGCTGACCACGCTGGTGGCGACGCTGACCAGGGAAATGAGCGCAATCACCGCCAGCGAGGTTGAGACCACCGACTGCATGGCCAGGTCTGAAAAACGCTGCAGTGCCGGTACGATGACGAAGCCGCCACCCACCCCAAGCAGACCCGAGAGCACTCCGGCCACGCCGCCCATGACGGCCAGGCGACTGGCGCAGCGGGGTGTCCAGACGAAACGCCCGCTCTGGTCACGCAGGCAGGGACAGTCCGCGCTGACAGTGGCCGTGACCGTCTTGCTGCGACGGGCATCGCGCAAGCCTTTGAAGGCCACCCACAGCATGACCACGGCAAAGAGTAGTGTCAGATAGCGGGTATCCAGTTGATGGGCCAGCCACGTCCCCGCAGGCGTGAGTACGATGCCGATGGCGGCAATCAGCAGCGCCGCACGATAACGCACAATGCCGGCGCGCAAACCGATGAGCGCCCCCATGGCCGAGGCGATGCCCACTGCCAGCAGACCGATCGGGCCGGCCTGCGGCACGCTCAGATGCTGGCCGAACACCAGCAAGGGGATTGCCAGGATGCCGCCACCGGCGCCGGTGAGGCCCATGATGCAGCCCACCAGCGCTCCCAGCAACAGACTGATGCTCATGACCTGGCCTTGGAGGGGAAGTTCGAAACTGCCATGGCATTAACCCACCATTTCCGGTTGCGCCAGCCATTCGTGGCCCTTGAGCATTCCCTCCCAGTACAGCGGTGGCAGGATGCGCTCCTTCAATAGCCAGGCCAGCCGCGAAGGTCGCGTGCCCTCCAGCATCCAGCCCGGGAAGCTGGGGGCCAGCTTGCCGCCGTAGTTGAACTCGGCCAGCACGATCTTGCCGCGCTCGACCGTCAGCGGACAGGAACCGTAGCCGTCATAACGCGCCTGCGTGGTTTGTCGGCCGAGGTTGTAGAGCACGTTATGCGCCACTACCGGTGCCTGTTTGCGGGCGGCGGCGGCCGTCTTGGCGTTGGGCGAATTGGCGGCGTCACCCAGCCCGAAGATGTTGCCAAAGCGCTTGTGCTGCAAGGTGCTCTGGTCCACCTCGATCCAGCCGGCCGCGTCGGCCAGGGGGCTACTGCGGATAAAGTCCGGCGCACTCTGCGGCGGCACCACGTGGATCATATCGAAGGGGACTTCGATCTTGCCGGGCTGGCCCTCGGGCGAGGTGACGCTGAAGGTAGCGATCTTGCGGCTGCCATCGATGGCGGTAAGGGTCTGGCCGAAGTTCAGCGCGATGCCATAGGCTTGCACGTATTCCATCAAGGCCGGCACGTAGTCCGGCACCCCGAAAAGTACCGCGCCGGCTGCATGGAATTGCACCCTGGCCTGACCCAGCACCCCGGCGCGCCGCCAGGCGTCGCAGGACAGGTACATGGCCTTCTGCGGTGCTCCGGCGCATTTGATGGGCATGGGCGGTTGGGTGAAGAGGGCATTGCCGCCCTTGAAGCGCTGCACCAGTTCCCAGGTATAGGGCGCCAGATCATAGCGATAGTTGGAACTCACGCCGTTGCGACCGAGGGTATCGGTCAATCCTTCGATGCCGTCCCAGTTCAGCTTCAGGCCGGGACAAACCACCAGTTGTTCGTACTTCACCACGCGGCAGCCTTCCAGCAGCACAGCATGGCGGTCGGGCTCGAAGCCGGCCACCGCTGACTTGATCCAGCGCACCCCGCGCGGAATGAGCGAGCCCATCACGCGCGCCGTCTGCGCCGGCTGGAAGACGCCGCCGCCCACCAGCGTCCAGCCGGGCTGGTAATAGTGCACATCGGCCGGATCGATGATGGCAATATCCAGCCCCGG
>NZ_BADI01000193.1:0-5995 GCF_000333555.1 Herbaspirillum sp. B65
CATGAGCGCCGCCCGATTTGCCGCCCCGACGCTGGCGCGCTGGAAGAATGAACTGGGGCGTGCCTTCATCGACGTGCCCGATGGCGATGAACTGGTCGGGGTCTACTTGCCCCAGCGCGGAATGCGTCTGTACGACCGCGACAAGCTGCTGGCCGAGATCGCCGACCCGGAACTGGCGCGCGCCTTCTTCAACATCTGGCTGGGCCAGCCCAGCCGCGACGAAAACCTGCGCCGCCGCCTGCTCGGGGAGACGCCTTGAGCGCACTGCCGCAGCCCATCGCCACGCGCTGGAGCAATGCCGCCTACGGCGTACTGGGAGCGCCACTGGCCATGGCAGCGCTACCGCTGTTCGTGCAGATTCCCGCCTATTACGCCAGCCATGTCGGGGTAGCGCTGGCGCCGCTGGGCTGGGTGCTGTTTGCAGCGCGCCTGCTGGACATGCTGCAAGATCCCCTTTTCGGTCATATGCTGGATCGATCGGCCCAGCGTCAGAAGCGCTGGATGGGCATGGCCGGCGTGGTGCTGGCGCTAGCCTTCATATGTCTGTGGAAACCGCCTGACCCACCGGAAATGGCCATGCCGTGGCTGGTGGCCATGCTGGTGCTGGCCTATGGCGCGCACAGTATGCTCAGCATCGCCTATCTCTCCTGGGGGTCGCGCCTGCCCGAGCAAGGAATGCGCGCCGTACCCTGGCGCGAGGGGGCAGGCTTGGCCGGGGTGATCGTGGCCAGCGTGGTGCCGGTGGGCATCCTGGCCGCTGACCCGGCTCGGGTGGATGGACGCATCACGCTGTATTGCCTGTTCTTTGCCGCCATGCTGGGTCTGGCGCTGCTCTTGCTGCTGCGCCAACCCGCGCCCGTCATGGTGGCGCAGCAGCAGCCCTGGCGCGAAGCCCTACAGGGGCTGTGGCGCAATCGCGCCTTCCGGGCGCTGTTGCCGCCCTATCTGCTCAACGCCTTGTCGGCGGCCATTCCAGCCACGCTGGCGCTGTTTTTCATCGAAGACCAATTGCAGCAGGGCGCACTGGCCGGCCTGTTCCTGGCCACCTACTTCGGTGCGGCGGCCCTCGGCCTGCCGCTGTGGAGCCGGCTGGCGCGCCGCGTCGGCGCGGTAGCCTGCTGGCGCCTGGCCATGCTGCTGTCCATGGCCGGCTTCGTCGGCGCGGTCTGGCTGGGGCCGGGCGACAAGCTGGCGTTCCTGCTGGTCTGCTTGGCCACCGGAGCCGCGCTGGGTGCCGACCTGCTGCTGCCACCGGTGCTGCTGGCGCGGGTGGTGACGCAAGCCGCCTCGGTGGGGGCGGCGTTCGGCATCCTCACCATGCTGGGCAAGCTGGCACTGGCCTTGGCCGGCGTCGCCCTGCCCCTGCTGGCGGCCCTGGACTACCACCCCGGCCAGGGGCCCAGCAGCAGTCTGCCGCTGGTGTACGCGGCCCTGCCCTGCGCGCTGAAACTGGCGGCCTTGCTGGCGCTGGGGCGCTATGGTCGCCAGCATGGGCATTGAGATTGCACGATGAACCCCATTCCCGCCACCACACTGCGCCTGATCCTGGGCGACCAGTTGAATCCACAGCACTCCTGGTTCGAGCGCGTCGATACCGATGTGGTCTACGTGCTCATGGAAGTGCGCTGCGAAACCGATTACGTGCTGCACCACGCGCAAAAGATCCTGGCCATTTTTGCCGCCATGCGCGCCTTCGGCGAACACCTGCGTGCAGCCGGTCACCGGGTACGCTATATCCGGCTGGATGATCCCAGCAACCGCCAGCGGCTGGAAGACAACCTGTCGGCGCTGGCAAGCCATTACCAGGCGCGCTGCGTGCAATGGCAGGCGCCGGATGAATGGCGGCTCGACCAGGCCTTGCAGCAATGGGGCGATCAGCAGGACTTGCAGACGGTAGTGGTCGATAGTGAACACTTCCTGACTGCCCGAGATGAATTGCCGCGTCTCTTCGAGGGCCGCAAGCAATGGCTGATGGAGCAGTTCTACCGCCAGATGCGGCGCCGCTTCGCATTGCTGCTCGATGCCCAGGGTCACCCCGAAGGCGGTCAATGGAATTTCGACCACGACAACCGCAAGCGCTGGCCCGGCACGCCACCGCAGCCGCCAGACTGGCGCACGCCACATGACCACGGGGCGCTATGGGCCATGCTGCAAACCCAGGGTGTAGCCAGCTTTGGCGATCCCCAGGCCACGCAATTGCGCTGGCCGCTCACGCGAGCCGAAGCCCTGCACCACCTGGAGCATTTCATCCAGGCCGTGCTGCCGTATTTCGGCGACTATGAAGACGCCATGAGCAGCCAAGCCCAGCGCCTGTTCCATTCGCTGCTGTCCTTTGCGCTCAACGTCAAGATGCTGCATCCGCTGGAAGTGGTGCGCCGCGCCGAAGCGGCCTATCGGGCCGGCCATGCACCGCTGGCGGCCGTGGAAGGTTTCATCCGCCAGATCATCGGCTGGCGTGAATACGTGCGCGGTATCTACTGGTCGCAGATGCCGGGCTACGAACAGCGCAATGCGCTTGACCACCGGCTGCCGCTGCCGGCCTGGTTCTGGACCGGCCAGACCGGCATGAACTGCCTGCGCCACGCCATCGGCCAGTCGCTGCAGAGCGCCCACGCGCATCACATCCAGCGCCTGATGGTGATCGGCAACTTTGCGCTACTGGCCGGGCTGGACCCCAAGGCCCTGCACCAGTGGTACCTGGGCATCTACATCGATGCCTTCGAATGGGTGGAGTTGCCCAATACCCTGGGCATGAGCCAATGGGCTGATGGCGGCCTCATCGCCACCAAACCCTATGTCAGCAGCGCCGCCTATATCGGCCGCATGAGTGACTATTGCCGCGGCTGCGCCTACGATCCCAAGCAAAAGACCAGTGCGCAAGCCTGCCCCTTCAATGCCTTGTACTGGGATTTCTTCCTGCGCCACCAGGTCCGCTTCGGCCACAACCCGCGCCTGGGCATGGTCTACCAGCAGATCAAAAAGATGGCGCCAGCCGATCTCGAGGCGCTGCAAGCGCGCGCCCAGGCTCTGCGCAGCCGGCTGGATACCCTCTAACCCTCCGCCAAGCTGCGGCAGCCGGTGCAAAATCCCACTTCACGATAATTTGCGCCACTCGCCGCAAAAACAGGCAAAATACATAAAATCTGACGAAGTCACGAAATTCTCTGCATAATGCCTATCCAAGACTTGCCCATCGGCATGATTGTTGCTTTTTGTTGAAAACCGATTATATCGATTTCAAATTCTATCTAATGAATTTGATTTATTTGTGTAAAATACCGATAATGCATTTATGAAAACCGCAAAGACAAGCAGCTCCGAGGTATGCACAACCCAGGAAGCGGCCCACATCCTGGGCATCTCGGTGTCCTCCGTGCAGCAACTGGTCGAGGCCGGCATCATCGAAGCCTGGAAGACCAAGGGTGGGCATCGGCGCATCCCGTTGGCGGCCGTCCACGCCTACAAGGCCACGCCCGGCTCTTCCTCGGCAGAGGCTGGTGAGCATGGCCGTAGCACCACGGCGCGGCCGAGCAATGGCCGCACGGCGGTGCTGGTGATCGAGGACAACCACCTGCAGCGCGAACTGTATGCCGGTGCCATGGCTTCGTGGGGCTTGCCGCTGGACCTGGTGTATTGCGACAACGGTTACAAGGCGCTGCTGGAAATCGCGCGCAGCAAACCCGACGTGGTGCTGGCCGATATCGTCATGGAAGGCATGGATGGCTACGAAGTGGTCAAGACCATCCTCCACGATCCGCAGTTGCGGGATGTCAGCATCGCCATCGTCAGCAGCCTGGGACAGGAAGACATGGCGCAGCGGGGGGGTATTCCGGCGGGGGTGGTGTTCTTCCCCAAACCGGTCAATTTTGATGAATTACGCGGCTACATGCGGGCCTGTTGTGCCCGCAGGGAGCGCGAAAGCCGATAAAAAACCAATCAGGGAAAGGCCCGCAGAGCCATGAATGACCGGAAAAATCCTCCTCTCCCGCTCCGGTTTGCGCGCATCGACTTGCGCCTGGCCCTGGGCTTGTTTTCGCTGTTGCTGATCTGCGGGCTATGGCTGGGCGCATTCAAGGAACTGGCGACCAGCCGCCAGAACAATCTTGAAGACGCCCGCCGCGACGCCCAGTCACTCTCCCGACTATTCCTGGAACACGCCTACCGCACCATCGAGGCCGCCGACCAGGCGGCGGTCTACCTGCGCTACCGCTACGGCGAACGCGGCCAGAACCTGGATCTGGCGACCGAAATCTCCAATGGCCTGGTGGCACGCAACGTCTACAACCTCTTCACCATCGTCGACAGCAAGGGCGATGTCGCCCTCTCCAGCAAGCCCTTCACGCCGATCAACCTGAGCGACCGCGAACACATACAGGCGCACATGCACGGTGGACCGGACAAGCTCTTTATCAGCAAGCCGGTGCTGGGCCGGGTCTCCAACAAGTGGTCGTTGCAGCTCACGCGGCGCATCAACCAGCCCGATGGCAGCTTCGGCGGTGTGGTCGTGGTCTCGATGGATCCGCAATACTTCACCAGTCTTTATCACCAGATCGACGTCGGTCATCACGGCGTGATCACGCTGCTGGGTGCCGATGGCGTGGCACGCGTGCGTCGTACCGGCGAGACCGATGCCATGGGCGAACAGGTCAGCGGCGGCAAGGTGTATGCAGCCATGCTGGCCCAAGGCGACGGTGTGGTCGAGGCGGTCAGCCGGATCGATGGCCGCGAGCGCATCTACGCCTTCCACAAGCTGCGCGACTATCCGCTCTATGCCTCGGTGGGCATCGATATCGAAGAACGCCTGGCGCCCTACTATCGCGAACGCAACCGCACCTTGTTGCTGGCTACGCTGATCACGCTGGCCGTGCTGCTGTTCAATGCCCTGCTGATCTGGCTGGCCGGCTCGCTGGTCAAGAGCCGCCAGGATGCGATGCAGGCCAGTCATGCCAAGTCGCGCTTCCTGTCCAACATGTCGCATGAATTCCGTACTCCGCTCAATGGCGTGCTGGGTTACTCCGACGCGCTGCGCGAAGAACTGGGCGAGTCGCCGCTGGCGCAATATGCCACGGCCATCCACGACAGTGGCAACCGCCTGCTGGACCTGGTCAATGCCATCCTGGAGGTGACCGAACTGGAAGACCAGCGCGTGGCCATCCAGGCCGAGCCGGAAAACATCCGCGAGCTGATCGGCCAAGCCGTGGCCCGTCACTACCCGGACGCCCAGGCCAAGGGCCTGTCGCTGGAATGCCGCATCAGCGATGAGGTGCCTCAGGTGGTGGTATGCGACCAGCGCAAGGTGCTGCGGGTGCTGGAGAACCTGCTGGACAACGCGGTGCGCTACACCGACAGCGGTCGCATCCTGGTCGAGGTCGAGCGCAGCGGCAGCCAGTTGTCCGTGCGCATCAAGGATACCGGCATCGGTATTCCCGCCGGACAACTCGATACCATCTTCGAGAAATTCACCCAGGCCGACGACAGCGAACGGCGTGCCAGGGATGGCGCAGGTCTGGGTCTTACCATCGCGCAACGCCTGGTCACGCTCATGGGAGGCAAACTCATGTTACAGTCCAAGCAACACCAAGGTTCAACATTCAGCTTCACATTGCCGCTGCAAGAACCGAAGTAATCGGTCGCAAGGACATGAGAACAGAGGGGGAAAAACCGTGCATCTGGGCCAGTCAACACCTGCAGCCAACGACACCAGCAATACCGGCGACTATCACCATATCGATCCCAGCCACCTGCTCGACGCCGTGGGCGGGGATGTGCATACCGTCGCCTCGCTGGCACGCACCTTCCTGGCCGGCGCGCCGGCCATCTTCCTGCGGCTGGAACAGGCGATCCTGGCCGGCAATGCCGCTGTCAGCCGGCATGAGAGCCATACCCTCAAGGGCATGTGCGCACTGTTCCAGGCCAAGGCACTGACCGAGCTGCTGCACCAGACCGAACAGGCCGGCCGCGATGGTTGCACGCCTGAGCCGGAGCAATTGCAGCA
>NZ_BADI01000192.1:0-5608 GCF_000333555.1 Herbaspirillum sp. B65
TGGTTATTTTGTTGCGCAGATCAATTGGGACAAGGGAGCTCCTTATTACCGTCTAGTCGCTTGCGAGACGAAAAGTGTCACTTTTGTTGAGGCTATTCCAATACCTATTGGTGCAAACCAGGGATCAATTTATGTCACATCTAGAGAAACAGGGGCGATTCAGGTAAGGAATCTTTCCGTCGAGGTAAATTAATCAATTTGAGTTCACGCATTCTTGGCAGTCCGCTTGCCTAGTCAGTTTTCCCATCTCACGGTACTCGGCAGTCGATGAAACGAGGCACTCGTTTTCGTAGGCTTCGATGTCGCACAAACGGTAGATGACCTTGCCAAGTAGCCGGATGTACTTTGGCCCGGTTGACCTGCTCCCCGAGATTAGTACGGTAATGATGTAGAGTCTGCCCCATACGGAGGCAGCATGAAGAAACGATTTACCGAAGAGCAAATTATTGGCGTACTCAAGGAAGCCGAAGCCGGTATGAAAGTGGCGGAGGTATGCCGTAAGCACGGCATCAGCGACGCGACGTACTACAACTGGAAATCCAAGTTCGGCGGGATGACGGTATCCGAGGCCCAACGGCTAAAGGCGCTGGAGGCCGAGAATGCCAAGCTCAAGAAACTGCTGGCAGAAAGCCTGCTGGACAACGCTGCACTGAAGGATGTGCTCGGCCGAAAGTGGTAAGCCCGCAGGATAGGCGAAGCGCCGTGACGCACATCATGCATGTCCACGGTCTAGGCGTAACCCGTGCCTGCGGGCTGATAGGCATTTCCCGCTCGTTGTATCACTACGAATCCCGTCGTCCTGACGATGAGGAGATGCGTCAGCGTCTTTGCGAACTGGCAGCCATAAAACGCCGATATGGCTATCGGCGTCTGCATGTATTGATGCAGCGGGAGGGATGGCAGGTCAATCGGAAGAAGCTGCTCCGCGTGTATCGACAGGCCGGCCTGAGCGTCAGGCGCCGCAAGAGGAAGCGCATTGCGGGCGTAGAGCGGCAATTGAAGGTTCAGGCGACGATGCCCAACCAGAGCTGGTCAATGGACTTTGTATCGGATGGGTTGGCTGATGGCCGCCGCTTGCGCTGCCTGAATATCGTGGACGACTTCACCAAGGAATGCCTGTAATGACCCACTAAAAACCTGCTCAGTAGATAATCCTGAAAGGAAATCAAAATGAGCAAGGTCATGGAAGAAGAATTCAAGCGTTGGACAGCCAAGCGCAAAGCGGCGCTGGTGATGGAGATCATCCAGGGAAAGACGACGATAGCGCAGGCCAGTCGGTCGTTTGATATCCCGCCTTCGGAGATCGAAGAATGGGTCGATGAAGGCCGCAAAGGGATGGAGAACGCCTTGCGTGCCAAACCGTTGGATGTAAGAGAGCAGTACGAACGGCAACTCAAGGAGCTTCAGGAAGCCTACGGAGAAGCCATGTTGGAGCTGCGCGCCAGAAAAAAATTGGCGTCCCTGTTGGGCGAGGAAGACAAGTAATCGAGACCATCCGCCAGGGACTCAAAGAAGACGGTTTCGATGTGGCTGTCAGCAAGATATGCACGTGGTTTGGGATTGCCAGGCGCACCGCTTACTACAAGCCGGTGAAGGCTGAGCCCAAGGTACAGGAGCGCTTTGCCGAACCGATTCGCCAGATGATCCTGGAAGAGCCGTCCTTCGGCTATCGCACGGTGGCTGGCTTGCTCGGGTTCAACAAGAACACAGTGCAGCGAATATTCCAGATCAGGGGCTGGCAGGTCAAGAAGCGGCCCATTGGGTTCCGACCTAGGGTGAAAGCCTTACCGTCGGTAGCTACAGGGCCAGACCAACGCTGGGCAACCGATCTGTGTCGCATCTGGACAGGGCGTGATGGCTGGGCGGTGCTGGCCCTGGTAATTGATTGCCACACGCGGGAATTACTGGGCTGGCATCTGTCGCGTTCGGGCAAGTCGAAGACGGCAGAGTCGGCCTTGGAGCAAGCGCTGATCGCGCGTTATGGTTCCTTGGGTCGCGTGACGGCGCCGTTCTTGCTGCGCTCCGATAACGGCTTGGTGTTCACCAGCCGTAGTTACACCGCGTTGGTCCGCAGTTACGGGCTGCAGCAGGAGTTCATCACGCCGCATTGCCCGCAGCAGAATGGCATGGTCGAACGCGTCATCAGAACCCTGAAGGAGCAGTGTGCCCATCGGCATCGCTTCGAAACATTGCAACACGCCAGTCGCATCATTGGCGACTGGATCAGCTTCTATAACCACCGCCGGCCGCATCAGGCGCTGGGGATGAAGACACCGGCTGAGGCGTTTGCCTTAGCTGCTTGATGTGAGCAGGTTTGGCTGGGTCATTACACCCTCGCGCGACCCAGCTTTCCCGGGCAGCCGCATCGGGTGCTCGGTGCGCGGCTCGCAGGTGGCGCAGTTCCAGGACGAATTGCGACCGGAACTGGATTGAACCTGGCGGTACAAGCCCCGGGTCATCGATCAAACTGGCGCATGACCATGCCAGGCATTCTCCAACAATGCCCGCAACGCCGCGCGCTCCAATGGGCGCGGGTTGGCATAGGCGTTCTGCAGCGCGATATCGGTGCAGCGCTCCAGCCCCTCATACGGCATCCCGAGCTCTCGCAAGGACAGCGGCGCCTGCAGCGAACGTGCCAGCGCATGGACTCCCATGGCGGCCTCTTGTGTCCCCAGTGCGCGGGCGATGCGCTGCATGGCGTGCGGCGCGGCCGGGGCGTTGTAGGCCAGGGCGTGCGGCAGGATCACGGTGTGGGTTTCGGCGTGCGGCAAGTTGTAGCTGCCCCCCAGCGTGTGACACAGCTTGTGATGCAGCGACATGCCCACATTGCCCAGCACCGTGCCACATAGCCAGGCGCCATACAGGCAGCGGCTGCGGGCCTCCTGGTCATCGCTGCGCAGCGTCAGTTGCGGCAAGCCCGTGGCCAGGGCGCGGATGCCCTCCTCGGCCAGCAGCGACATGATGGGATTGGCGTCGGCGGAATACAGGCCTTCGGCGGCGTGCGCCAGGGCATTGATGCCGCTGGTGACCGATAGCGCCAGCGGCAGGCTGCTGCTCAATTGCGGGTCGTAGATCACGGTGCGCGGCAGGACGCGGGCATCGCGGCCGGTCTTCTTGAGACCACCTTCGGTGATGCCATAGATAGGCGTCATCTCGCTGCCGGCATAGGTCGTGGGGATGGCCAGGATCGGCAGGTCGGACTCCAGCGCGATGGCCTTGCCCAGGCCCATGGTGGAACCGCCACCGATGGCAATCGCGCAGTCTGCACCCAGTTCGCGCGCCACCTGGCGTGCATGACGTGCGGTCTCGATGGGCACGTGCATGACGGCCTGGTCATAGATGCCGGCGCAGCGCGGGCCGATCAGGGCGGCCACGCGTTCGGCCTCGGCACGCTGGCCGGGGGTACACAGCACCAGGGCGCGCTGCGCGCCCAGCAGTTCGGTTTCGCGCACCAGGTGCTGCAGACTGCCGACGCCGAAGATGACGCGGGCGGCGGCGCTGGTATAGGTGAAGGCTTGCATGGCGATGGCAGGGACCGGGTCAGTTGCGCTGGGGGTTGAGGATGAAATCATAGTCCAGCGTGTAGAAAGGCTGCTCACACTGCGTGCCATCCGGGGCGGTCCCGGCTTCGTGGCGCGGCCAGTCGGCAATCAGGGTAGAACGCACGCCGAAGACGGCGTCAGACTCCAGGTAAGGATCGCCACGCCGGAAGACGTGGGTGATCAGCGTCTCGTAACCCTCGGCCTGGATGCGGAAATGCAGGTGCGCCGGACGCCAGGGATGGCGGCCCAGGGTTTCCAGCATCTTGCCCACCGGGCCGTCATGCGGAATCGGGTAGGAGTTCGCCAGGATGCTGCGGAAGTGGTAACGGCCCTGCTCGTCGGTATGCAGCGTGCCGCGAGCCTGCAACTGGTCAAGGTCGGGATATTGCACGTCATAGAAGCCGTCTTCGTCGGCTTGCCAGACTTCCATCCGGGCATGGGGGATCGGCTTGCCATCCAGGCCGCGCACACGACCGCTGACGAAGCAAGGCTGGCCCTTGGCGCCGTTGGCGATGTCTGCGCCCAGCGCATACTGCGGCGAATTGTCCACGTGGAAGGGGCCGAAGACGGTGGCTTCGGTACAGCCGGCCGGCTTGTGGTTCTGCTGGGCCATCACCAGAGTGGACAGGCCCAGGGTGTCGGAGAGCAGGATGAATTCCTGGCGCTTGTCCGAACAGAGCTGGCCGGTCTCGGTGAGAAAGCGGATGCCCTCGAACCATTCCGCCTCGGTCAGCTTGACCTCGCGTGCGAAGGCGTGCAGGTGCTGCACCAGGCTGGTGATGATCTGCCGCAGGCGTTCGTCCGACATGTCGGCGTGGCGCGCCAGGACGGCCTGGGTAATGGTGTCTTCGTTCAGGTTGAGCATGGTCTCCTCGCAATGGAAGGTGCGATTCTTATTTTTTCGATGAACGGTAATATAGTTCCTCTTTTTGGTCGGATATATGCTGTAAGTGGAAAACTGTTTTCCACTTGCTACGCCCTGGGAGGTTCACGTGGACCGCTGGATGCAATTCGAACTTTTCGTGCAGGTGGCCGAGCTGGGCAGCCTTTCCCGTGCAGCCGAGGCGCTGGGCGTGTCCAACGCTGCGGCCAGCCGCAGCCTGGCGGCGCTGGAAGAACGCCTGGGTGCGCGACTGGTGGAGCGCAGCACGCGCCGCCTGGGCTTGAGCCAGAGCGGCGAAGCCTTCTATCGCCAGTGCAAGGCGGCGCTGACGCAGATGAAGGAAGCCGAGGAACTGGTCAACGCCAACAGCGTGGCGCCCAGCGGTCTGTTGCGGGTCACCTCCTCGCTGTCTTTCTGCATGAAGCACATCAGCCCCTTGCTGCCGCGTTTCCACCGTCTCTACCCTGACATCACGCTCGACGTGGTGGCGGCCAACCGCTATGTCGATCTGCTCGACAGCGGCATCGACGTAGCCATCCGCACCCGCGAGTTCGAGCCTGATTCCAACATCGCCGTGCGCCGCCTGGCCAGCACCCGGCGCATCCTGGCCGCGGCCCCCGGCTACCTGGCCGCACGCGGCGTGCCGCGCACGCTGGAGCAACTGAGCGAGCATGACCTGCTGGTCTACAGCCATTCCAATACCCCCAACAGCCTGCGCTTCACCCATCGCGATGGCAGTCAGTGCAGCCTGGACATCCACGCCCTGATGCAATCCAACGATGGCCAGATCATCCGCGCCGCAGCGCTGGAGGGGCTGGGCATCCTGATCCAGCCCAACTACATCATCTATGACGACGTGGTAGCCGGACGCCTGGTGCCGGTGCTGGATGAATGGGACTTGCCGCGTCTGGTCATCAACATCGCCTACCAGGGCCGCAAGCACCTGCCGGCCAAGGTGCGGGTGTTCATCGACTTCCTGGTGCAGCATTTCGCGGAAATGGACTATGAGCGCAAGTGGACGCGCTGACATCGCCGCGCACCCATTAATACCGATGGGTAAATAATAAATACCAATCAGTAGATTTTATCTTTCTGGCGTAGTAAGCTAGTCGCCGATGTGAAGTCTTGCGCCCTCCCCTTTTGTCGAGCGCACGTCCCCACCAGGAGTCTTCCGATGCCCATC
>NZ_BADI01000191.1:0-6580 GCF_000333555.1 Herbaspirillum sp. B65
TACCTGATCGATCGGTCACCCACCAGTTGGCCGGTCAAAGCTGGAGTATGCCGTTCGGAAATCTCGGTCGGCAAATCAGGCAAGGCCAAAGCCGGGCACACCAAAACTCCTCAACGCACAACGACCGTGGCCACTCCCAGCCCCCCGTGACCTGCGAATCCTTTTACCCCATCGCGCCCCCGCCATGTGCGGTTGTTTTTGTTTCTGGAGACCGTGAACCCGGTTGCCGGCGCACTGATCAAGTTGAAGTTCTTTGGGGGACACTGATCATGCTGACCTTGCTTGGATCACTGCTGGGCTTTCTCAGCAGCACCTTCCCGGAATTCCTCAAGCTATTTCGCGACAGCCAGGACCGCAAACACGAACTGGCGATCCTGGATCGGCAGATGGAGCAACAGCGGCTGGGCCACAGCCAGCGCCTGGAGGAAATCCAGATTGCGGCTGATGTTGCCGAGAGCCAGGCGCTCTACGGCTATGCCAAACATCCTACGGGCTCGCCATGGGTGGAAGGACTACAGGCCTCGATGCGCCCGGTCATCACTTATGCCTTCTTCCCGGTCTTTGCGGTGGTGAAGGTATCGGCCTTAGCCACTTTGCTGCAAACCGACGGCTTGACGCTGGCAGCGTCCCTGCAGGCTACTTGGGATGAAGAAACCCAGGCGCTGTTTGCTGCAGTAATGTCTTTCTGGTCCGGCAGCCGTCAGATCAGCAAGATGCGCCGGGGCGGCTGATACGTCACGTCACCGAGGAAGGGCTCAACCTGATCAAACGGTTTGAAGGCTTCAGTTCCACCATTTACATCTGCCCGGCCGGCTATCCGACCATCGGCTACGGGCATGTCGTGCTGGCACATGTACAGGATCAGTTCGCAACGGGCATCCCGCAAGCTGAGGCCACCGAGCCTCTGCGCAAGGACGTGAGGATCGCCGAGCGAGCTGTGCTGGGCTGATCTCGGTACCTCTGACTGACGGGCAGTTGGACGCGCTGGTCTCTTTCACCGTCAACGCCGGTGCCGGGGCGTTACAGCGCTCGTCACTGAGGCGAAAGGTGAACCGTGGCGAACAGGAAAGCGTCCCCGCTGAGTTGCTGAAGTGGGTGTGGGCTGCTGGTGAAAGGATACCTGGACTGGTTCGTCGAAGGAAGGCGGAGGCCTTGGCCTACTCGTTGAAGCCAGCTGCAATAACTACTATGCACAAAGCGGGTGGCCAAGGCATGCAGAAAGGATGACGCCCCCCCCCTTCGCAGTTTAAAATGGCTAACTTCAAGTGCATCCCACGCACTCTGACACCCGTCACCCATAACAGATCAAGGACAATTAGCTTGGTTGATACTAATAAACGGGCTGAGATTTCGCAAGAAATTGCTGTCGTCATCCCTACGTACAAGGCTTGCAATCACATTTTGGGTGTGATCAACGAAATTGGCCCCGAGGTGGCTCGGATTTATATCGTTGATGATTGCTGCCCTGATAACTCTGGTGATTTTGTAGCTGCCAACTGTAAAGATGATCGTGTCACTGTCGTCAAGCATACCGAGAACCAAGGTGTCGGTGGTGCCGTCATGACAGGGTACAAGGCTGCCATTGAAGATGGGATGGATATTTTGGTCAAGATCGACAGCGATGGCCAAATGGATCCGGCGTTGATCATGGATTTTGTGGCTCCTATTGTTAATGGCGAAGCTGATTACACAAAGGGGAATCGCTTTTTCGATCTCGAGAAAGTACGTTCAATGCCCAAAGTACGTCTCTTCGGCAATGCGGTGCTTTCGCTCATGTGCAAGCTTTCCTCAGGCTATTGGAACCTTTTCGATCCGACCAATGGCTACACAGCCATTCACGCTGACGTTGCTCGTCATTTGCCGTTCAATAAAATAAGTCGACGTTACTTCTTTGAGACAGACATTCTATTTAGGTTAAATACACTTCGCGCAGTGGTTGTTGATGTGCCAATGGCTGCGAAATACGCTGACGAAGTCAGTAATTTGAAGATCTCCAAAATTATCGGTGAGTTTTTTGTGAAGCACGTGCGGAATTTTTCGAAGCGTATTTTTTATAACTACTATCTTCGCGACATGTCCCTTGCTTCAATCGAATTACCGGTTGGCCTGGTTTTGCTTGTATTTGGCTCGATTTATGGTGGATACCACTGGATCCATTCGGCACAGGCTGGTGTCTCAACTCCTGCAGGGACAGTAATGCTCGCAATCACTCCGATCCTTACAGGATTGCAATTTGTTTTGGCATTTTGTTCATACGATATTTCGTCCGTGCCTCGGCGGACTATAAGCAAAAAAAGTCAATTTGCAGGACGGAAGCAGTGATCATCTCTAAGAGTTTCCTAACATTTATAATTGTCGGTGCTATCACCGCCCTGATCGATATTGGGTTAATGCAGTTGTTGATCTGGGTTGGGGTTTATTATCTTGTAGCTGCGACGCTGGGTTTTTTTGTTGGGCTGCTAGCAAACTTCTCGCTGCACACCCGTGTTACTTTCGGCGCGGAATACTCGCATAGTGTTCTTGTGCGATTCGTGACAGTAGTCTTTATTAATTACTTCACGACCCTGCTCATCGTTCATCTCTTTCAGATAACGCTCAATGAGCCCCTCTTGGGTAAACTAATTTCACTGCCAGTGGTGGCTGTAAATGGTTTTTTTCTTAGCAAAAACTGGGTTTATAAATGATTGAGTTCTATCCTGTCAGGTGTGACGAGGCGGCTTATTCTGAGTACACAGCACTTTTCGCTAAATGCTTCCCGACTGCAAACAAGTACAACCGTGAATACCTTGACTGGTTGTATCGTTGCAACCCTGATGGCGAAGTAGTCGGATTTGATGCTCGCGATGGTGATCGACTTGCCGCGCATTATGTCTGCATTCCTGCTCTAGCTCAGGTTTATGGCCAGCAGGTAAGAGTCTTGTTATCGCTCAATACAGCTACGCATCCTGACTATCAAGGTAAAGGTCTTTTTACTCAGTTAGCAGAACGTACCTATGAGGCTGGTGCGGCGTTAGGCTATGACTGTGTTTATGGTGTTGCCAATGCGAACAGCACGCCCGGATTTATTCGAAAGTTGAAGTTTCAGCTGGTTGGTCCGTTACAGGCTATGGTGGGTGTGGGAGCTTTGGGAATTGATTTTAATAGCCTTGAAGGGTTGCATTTCAGGCGTTCTTGGAGTTCGAATGCGCTGGCTTGGCGTTGCGCTTCCCCGGTTAGAAGGGTAGCAGTCTACGCAAAAGATGACCGCAAAATTTTCTTGACACCAGCTTTGTTAGGTGGTGCCTGCCTTGCCACAGCGGAGGTTAGTGCAGCATCGATTGCCAATGATCTGGTTCACACGAAAGACAGTCTCACATCGCCACTAAGGCTGTTCATTGGCATGATTCCGCCAATTGCCCGTCGTGGCTCCCTTTACGTTGATATACCTCAAGCGTTGCGTCCATCGCCACTGAATTTAATTTACCGCTCACTTTCTGGGCGTGTTAAATCTATTGACACGGATAGCGTTTTCTTTAGTTTTCTTGACTTTGATGCTTATTGAGACGAATGCGTCGGTGGCGCTATTTCTTTTCGCTCACCAGGACGATGAATTTGGTGTGTTTGCTCAAATCGAACAGGAGTTGCGTCTAGGTCGGAGGGTTCAATGTGTCTACGTAACTGACGGTGCGGCTACTGCTTGCCCGGACGTTCGTGATGCCGAGTCGAGGTTAGTGCTAGAAAAATTGGGCGTTCATGCGGCCGACATCATTTTTGTTGGACGGCATCTCCGAATTAGAGATGGTGAGCTCCACCTAAATGTTAAAGCATTCGAAGATTGGCTTAACGATTTTATTAATTTGAATGAAATGCTTGCCGTTTGTTTCGTACCTGCTTGGGAGGGTGGTCATCCCGATCATGACTTGGTACATGCCATCGCGGTTAAGTTATTCAGCAAGCGAGAATGGATAAATAGAGTTTGGCAATATTCGCTCTATCATGGTCGAAGCTGCTCTGGTCCCTTTTTTCGCACACTATCCCCGCTGCCTGAGAACGGCTTGGTAACTCGGTGGTCAATACCTTGGCGTGACCGGCTTCGTTATGTTCGACTTTGTCTCTCCTATCCTTCACAGTGGCGCACTTGGATTGGGTTATTCCCGTTCGCATGCGCCCATTATGTTTGGAGCGGTGTTCAAAACTTGCAGCACGTAGACAATAATAGGATTCTTCAGCCACCTCATGTTCGGCCACTCTACTATGAACGCCGAGGTTTTCTTGATTGGCCCACTCTTAGTTCTGCTGTCGAACAGCTGATCGAAGAAAAGTCGGTTAACTTGACCGCTGCTGATATCCCTACCACATCAAAAAAAGATTAAAAAAAGACTTATGCATCCCAAAAAACTGGTCATTACAGGCTTTTGCCTGGGAATTCTGATTATTCCACAGGTTTTTCTGGCGCAGCGGCCTGTTGCATTTGACGCGCCTGTTGCATTTGATGCATTGGTTTGGGTCATTGCAGTGGTCATAGCGGGTGGTGTTTTCCGCGTGGCATTTCCGCAGGTAGCACACATTAGTTTATTACTTGCAATTCTTGGTGTGCTTGTTTGTGGGGTCGGATTGGCTGAATATAGTGCAATCCTGTTGTGGTTGGTAAGCTCTTGGAGTATTGGCGCATTCGTGCTTGGAAGACTCTATCAGAGCAAGGACCTCTCTCTTTTAAGTACTACCGAAGCCATAATTGTAGGGGCCGCCACATGGGTAGCGGCATGGGGCGTGATGTTGCATTTTTCGGTTAACTATCAAGCACTGCACATTGCTCTTTCCTTGTTGCCCACTTTTTTTCTTGTTAATCGATTTTCAGACATTCGTAAACACCTCTTTAATCAAGCAACTTTAGCAAAGGAGTGGATGCAGTCAATACCTTTTGGTGCGTGGATCGCGGGCCTGGCTGTGGTTAGCTGGGTTTTTCGCTGGGCGAGTTTCCCGACTATGGGGTTTGACGATCATGCTAACCATCTGCGGATTTGGACCGAACTCCTGACGTCGCACAGCTATTCATTCGACGTCTCCACCCAGATTTGGTCCGTCGTACCTTTTACGACTAATCTGCTGCATGCGGGTTTATCACTGATGGCTGGTGGTGACGCGCGTAGCGCAATGAACCTTGCTTTAGCAATTTCCATCCTGCTGCTTATGGCGGGAATTTTGCGCACCTGCAAACTCCCTAATTGGGCGCAGTGGTTATTGATGGTGCTCATGGCTACTACCCCGATGATGGGTAATCTTCTTTTCTCTTTACAAACCGAGCTACTGCTTTCAGTGTTAGCGCTGGCAGGCATGCGCCTTGTCATTGATGCTAATGGAGGTTGGCGTGGTCAGCACGTATTGGGAGTTCTTTCATGTGCTGCGTTGTGCGCCAGCATAAAGTTGCCAGGTGCGGTTCTTGGTGTAACACTCCTTGCTGCTTTGGTAGTGCGTTGGTGGAGCCAGCGTGAAACACCGACGCCAACTGGTCATATGTTGCGCTGGACGGCGCTTTTGCTTCTCATCCCTCTAGGTTTTGTTGCTTTGCATTCTTATGGGGTGGCATGGAAACTCACTGGAAATCCAGTTTTTCCCCTCTACAACGCCATTTTTCTTTCACCTTATTATTACCCCATAAATTTCAGTGATTCTCGATGGATTCATGGCTTCGGTCTTACGAGTTATGTAAGAGCCTTTTTCCACACATCCGAGTTCTTTGAATCAGGTGACTATACTGCTGGTTGGCAATACTTGATAATGCTGCCTCTTGGAGTGTTGGCACTGTTACGTTCTGGCACCCCCAGCGGACTACGAATTATATTGATACCAGTTCTGGGTTTCGGTCTCGTAATGTTTTCCGCGACTCAGTATTGGCGTTACTTGTTTCCGGTTATGCCGCTGGCAGTAGTTCTTCTTGGGGCCCTTTTTATTCAAGAAAAACCTGCGATTCGAGCTACCGCTTTTTTTCTTGCTATTGCATGTATAGCGGCTAATTTATTGTTTTTCACTCGAATCACCTGGATGATGAATTCTCCAGCAGGGATCGCATTTACAAGTAAGGGAAAAGAGGCTTTGACCAGTCTGTATGCGCCCGCATCATTACTTACTAAGCGGGTGAATCAATTGGCTCCGGGGTCCCGAGTTCTTTACACACCTAGCACGCCTTACGGCGCAACGTTACAGGGGGTTCCTTTATATCTAAATTGGTATCAACCATTCCGTAACGAGGCATTCAGTTCGGTTAAAGACTTGGACGGGCTTAGAGATTTTATATCGAACGAGAAAATTAGCTTTTCAATCTTGACAATGTCCGTGAATTCAGATTTGCCGGATGTTTTGTTGCGAGAGTACATGGCGAAGTACGGATATGTTGAGGGTCAAGCAAGTAATTTTTTACTGTATAGGATTGGTGATGCGCCTGTTCAGTATCAGAAAGTATTTGGATTGCAGGAATCGGAAGCAATGGCATCAGGAAAGATTGATTTGTTGCTTCCAGTGACGGCGCAGGGTGTTACGGCACCCGCAGACGGCCAAGTACTTGCGGTGATGCCTACTCATCGGGCAAGACAGGCTCGCTATA
>NZ_BADI01000190.1:0-2348 GCF_000333555.1 Herbaspirillum sp. B65
TAGGCGCTCTCGATGTCGTCACCGACTTCGGAGGGCGACGTTCTTGATGGGTTGGATGACGCTGTTGTAGAAGCTGCTGTTGCCGGAGGAAAACCGAAGACACGCTCATGTGAAACTCCCTTGTTATGAAATCGTGGCCTGCATCCCTACTGCTGAAGGAGGATGCGGGCAGGAGTTCCATCATAGGCAAGCGTGCCGGCCCTGCAAAGGCACGCACCAGCGCCAGCGCCTCATGCCATTGCTCGACCTCGGCGCGCATGGCGACATCGAGTTCAGTATCCAGGGCCAGCGGCTCATAGATCGGCACCGGTTCGTTCTTGCCCTTGACGCGCACCCGGTCCAGTTCACGGTAGGCGAACTGCGGCGCAGCCAGGCGCGTGGCTTGGCCCACCAGCACCCCCACGCCATAGACCTTGGTGATCGCCTCCAGTCGCGAGGACAGGTTGACTGCGTCCCCCATGACCGTATAGGCACGACGGATCTTGGAGCCCATGTCCCCCACGCGCATCTGGCCACTATTGATGCCGATGCCGATCTTCAGCGGCGGCCAGTTGCGACGCGTGAATTCCTGGTTCAGTTGCAGCGTGGTCTGTTGCATCTTCAACGCCGTGGCCACGGCTCGAGCAGCGTGATCCGGCACATCCAGCGGTGCGCCCCAGAAAGCCATGACGGCGTCGCCGATGTACTTGTCCAGGGTGCCGCGATTGCCGCGGATGTCTTCTGACATGGCGGTCAGGTAGACGTTGATGTATTCGCGCAGCTCGTTGGGTTGCAGGCTTTCGGAGATGGTGGTGAAACCGCGCACGTCGGAGAACATCACCGACAGTTCACGGATTTCGCCCTCCATGTTGTAGCTGGCCGGATTGGCCGCCATTTCGGCCACCAGCTCCGGCGCCACGTATTCACCGAACAGGTTGACGATGGCCTTGCGGTTGCGATATTCGAACAGATAGCCCCAGCCCATGTTGCTGATGAACAGCAGCAGCACCAGCAAGATGCTGGTGGCCAGCGGCAGCACCATGCCGGCGCCATTGTAGAGCCATAAATTCAATCCGCCCAAGGCCGCGGCGCTGCCCAGCGCCAGCAACATCGAGGCCAGCGGCCCCAGCATGGGCAACAGCAAGCCCAGCAGCAGGCCCACCAGCGCGACCTGCAAGGCATCATAACCCTGGGCAAAGTCGGGGCGGGACTTGAAGTCGTCGTCGAGGATGGAAGCGATCAGGTTGGCATGGATCTCCACCCCCGGATAGATGGAATTGACCGGCGTGGCCCGCAAGTCGTTCAAGCCCGGCACGGTGGTGCCCACCAGCATGATGCGGCCATCGAGCTTCTCATGCGGATAGGTACCACGGATCACGTCGACTGCCGGCACGTAACGGAAGGCGCCGCCATTGGGACCGCCCGCGCCACGATAGGTGACCAGAGTGGTCAGACCGCGCTCGACCGGAATGAACAAAGCTTGCGGACGCGCCTCCACGGCAATGCCAGCCAAGGCGCCATAGTCGTATTTCTGACTCTCCATGAGGCCATCGGCGGTGGTCAGGAACACCGGTTTGATGCGCTTGCCGTCCACCGCCACGCGGGCGGTGGCCAGTGCCAGCGACTCATAGAACTGGTTGCCATAACGGGCGATGAGCGGCACGGCGCGCACCAGACCGTCGTCACCGGGCACCTGGTTGAAGAAACCACCGGCCCGCGCCGCCGCCTGCAACTGCGGCAGGTTGGCGCCATAGGCGCGCCAACCGATCACATCCAGATCACGGCCGCCGAGGTCGGCCAGGCTGAAGGCAGGGGGCGGCAACTGGCCCTTGGTGACAGCTCCCGGTTCGCTGGAAAAGGCATAGCCCATGACCACCGGCTGCCCCTGCAAGGCCGCGGCCAGACGGGCGTCGTAATCCATCTGCGGCTTGAGCAGGCGCAATTGCTGGGCCAGTTGCGGCACGTCCTTCAAGGGTCCGCGCGCCAGGTCTTCCAGGCGGCCATAGCCGGAGGTGTTGTCGGGCTCGGCGAAGACCACGTCGAAGCCCACCGACTGCGCCTGGTAGGTCTGGGTCATCTGCTTGACCAGTTGCGCCACCACATCGCGGCTCCAGGGCCAGCGCCCCAGTTCGGCGATGCTCTTCTCATCGATGTCGATGATGACGATGCGCGGGTCCAGATCGGGCTGGGTCACCCGCATACGCAAGTCGTAGAAGAACAGGTCCAGCCGCTCCACCAGGCGATTGGGCAGCACATTCATCACCACCGCCTCGGCCATGCCGGCCAGTACCAGCGCCAGCAGCCAACGGGCCCAGTATTTGCCAAAGGCGGTACGCAAACGACGCAGCATGGATTTCCCCAAATTCCCT
>NZ_BADI01000189.1:0-2545 GCF_000333555.1 Herbaspirillum sp. B65
TCCGAAACTTCCTCAGGTTCATCGTTGCTTGAAAATCTTCTGCCTCGACCTGACAGTTCATCGCGTAATAGATCCAACGCCGAAATGCTCGCGCCTGCCTGGCTTTCATCGAACCGAGTCTGCACCAGATTCAGAAGCTCCCCTCTGCTTATGACATCCAACTCTTCTTGATCGTTCTCATCCGGCAACAAGACGAAGAGGGACAAATGACGCTGGCTATAAAGCCATAAGGCCGACACATGAATGCTAGGGAAATCTATTAGCCTTAGCTCACTGAACTCAGCCAGACGACGGATATTAGCTAAACGATCGACATAATGGCGATCAGACAGAAGTCGGCGAATTTCTTCGGCCATATCGATGGCACGCCACAAGCGACGAGCTGCGGAGCTTCCGCTCAGACTGAAAAGTCGGTTCGCCTGCTTTTCCTCCGTCATTTCTACATCCACCGTAGCTACCGGTTCATCAGCCGAAAAGAGCACGGCGCACCAACCTGCCTGGGTAGCAGTGAATGAGGAAGCGGTAATATTGAGTTTGGCCAAATAAAGCGGGATTGGCAATCCTAGAGAAACATCGCGCCACGAGTGGCTATCGTCCAGCAACGGCTTCAGAGATGCGAGGCGGCTTAGGAAAGCGCCGTCGAAATCAAGATTCATTTCAATTGATGTCGTCATCTTACTTTTTCGTCATTGCGTCCGGTAGAGATGGGTCATCATTCCCTTTTCTCTATATGCTCTTAAGGCCGTGTCCAAGTCGGCAATGAATATTCCATACCAAGGATCGGAGATCAAGATATCCAGACGGCCAGACCTGCCAACCAAGACCCCCACGACAAGAACGAAATGCCCTCCACCATCGGGCCACTGTACTCGCAGAGCGATGGGCTCTTTTTTCTGCAAGCACGTCAATATCGTTGTGTGAATTCCGCCCGGAGAAATCGCTCGGACACATCTTAGATTGCTTGTTCGCTGAAGTGCTTTGCATAAATACCAAGCACGATTACATGCCTGAGAAGCAGAATTTTTGCAGCAATTGCTTTGCCCAAGTTCAAGACACGCTAGCCGGCACTGGGTCCAACGGCTTCTGGCATAGTAGAACTTCGAGACGCTGGCAGCGACCGCTGCCCAACACCACTGGGTTTCCTTTTGTTTCTCGACTTCGAATCCAAGTTGATAGCAACCAGGATGTGCTCCGGTCGATGGGGACACGATGGGAAGAGGGACTCTATCTTTCCAGCTTCGTTTTGATTTGACCATCTGATCCAATATTGAATAGTTTAACCACAGGCTTTGCCTCTCTCATTAGAACTCATTTCATCAATAGGCGTGAGATGCGCTCTAGACACACGAGCGAGAAAGCTCGCAGAGTTACTCTACTTTCTTATTTACATCATTAAGCAGTCATTAAGCAGTCATTAATGCTCAAAGATTAGTACATTAATCCATGCTAACAGTGCAGCCTACACTTTAGCAGGAGCTGCGTGCGCCAACACCCACTCTGCCAAGCGCGGCAACACCAGCTCAGCATCCTCCCGCAGCTTGAACGCCAATAGCTCATCGGCGCGCGTCACCCCGCGGTTGATCGCCACCACCGGTTTGCCAGCCGCCGCCACCATCCGGGCAAAGCGGAAACCGGACAACACCATCAACGAGGAGCCCACCACCAGCATGGCATCGCAAGCCTGCGCGGCGGCCTCGGCCTGGGCGCTGCGCTCGGCTGGCACGCCATCGCCGAAGAACACCACGTCAGGTTGCAATAGGCCACCGCAGGCGAGGCAGTCCGGCACGTGGAAGCGGGCATGGGCCTGCGGTTCGAGTTCTGCATCGCCATCCGGCAAGGCCTTGGCCTGCCATTGCGTGAAGGCGGGATTGCAGCGTGCCAGCTCCTGCTGGATCTGGGCACGCGGATAGACCGTGGCGCAGGACAGGCAGCGCACCGCATGGATGCTGCCATGCAGTTCCAGCACCTCGGTACTGCCGGCCTGCTGATGCAGGCCATCCACATTCTGGGTCAGGATGGCGCCCAGATGGCCGGCCCGCTGCAATTGCGCCAGCGCGCGATGGGCGGCATTGGGCGCGGCTTGTGCCAGGCGCGGCCAGCCCAGCATACTGCGCGCCCAGTAGCGTTGGCGGGCCGCCTCGGACTGGCGGAACTGGCTGCCCTGGATCGGCAGTCGGCCACGGCGCACGCCGCTGTCATCGCGGTAGTCGGGAATGCCGGAGGCGGTACTGATGCCAGCACCGGTGAGCACCAGGACCTGGCGATGCGATAGCAGCAGTTGTGCCAGGGCCGGCAGCAGGTCGCCGGTGGTGGCATCGGGAGCGAATGCAATCAGGCTCTGGCTCATGGAAGAACTCGCTGGACAATGACAGCCAGAAGAGTACGCCAATTCGGGCCGACGCGGATCGAGGAATGTCCCTATAATCGGCCTGCAACTTTCACGACGCATTCGGCCCGCAAGGCCGCCACTGCGTCGATATAAAAATTCTTCCGCCAAAAGTTCGAGGAGCATCAATCATGCGGCTATACTTCTGTGCCTTCTCGC
>NZ_BADI01000188.1:0-17478 GCF_000333555.1 Herbaspirillum sp. B65
TGACCGCGATCGCGCTGACTGAGGGAAAGCAGGCAGCGCAGATGACGATCCCGCAGTACGCAGTCCATGACGGTGCGCTGATTCTGCACCCCTACCCGGCATTCCCGCTCCTCCGCTACCGGCACTGCGCGGATGGGCAGCGTTAAGAGGTTAACATGCTCAATACGGCCCATGCGCTCAGTCTGGAGCCCCTGTATCGGCGTCGCGTATTCCAGTCCACCCGCAAGGTCGATTGCCACGCCCAGGTTGCCAATGAACTCTCGGAACACGACCTGTTCTGGAAGGGCGACAACGTCGATACCGTACTCTTCAAGGCAGCGATCCAGCAACTCCAGATCTTCATGCTCAAGTATGGTGCCGAGGTCATCGTGCGCCCGCGCCTGTTCAATGGTTTCGCACTGGTCCACATGACGTTGTCAGGCAACGCCGAGATCGAATCGGATGGCCAGAAAGTGTGCATCCCCCAGGGCAAGACCGCGCTGATCGCACCAAAACGGAATCTGCGCCTGTGGTGGCAGGCGGGCTCGGAACAATTGATCCTCAAGGTGCCCCTGGCCCTGTTCGAGGAATTGAGTACGGTGGGCCAGCCTGGCGCGGTCGATGTGCCTTCGCTGTTCCTGTTGCCGCAACAGGCCGCCCCGCATTGGGATCTGCTGATCCAGTCATTGCTGCGGGTACTGGCCCTGCCCGGCCAGGGTGCGGGACAAGGTGAATGGATCCGTCATTTCGAACGCAGTGCCGCGCAATTCCTGCTCTCGCAACTGACCAGCACGATGCCCTCGGCACCGGCCTGTAGCGACGCCCAGCGGGCCGCTGGCCAAGCCGCCGACAGCCTGGTCGGCGCCGGCAAGCTGCAACGCATGGACATGCTGGAACGCTATATCCGCAGCCGCCTGTGTGCCCCGCTGGCGCTGGCCGACTTGGCCGGGGCTGCCGGCGTGAGCGAGCGTGCCCTCAATGCACTGTGTCATCAGCAATATGGGGTAGCCCCGATGGACCTGCTGCGCAACATCCGCCTGGATGCGGTGCGTGAACGCTTGCTCACCCAGCCCGGTGCCAACGTCACCGACACTGCCTTCGAATTCGGCTTCGGTCACCTGGGACGCTTTTCGGCCTACTACCGGGAACGCTTTGGGGAATTGCCCTCGCAGACACGAGGCGTGGCACGCTGAATCCTGGCACGCCATCTCTTGCGGGTCTGAACAGGCCCTAGGGAATGCGGAGATGAGGGAATGCGGCAGTCAACACTGCGTGCTTCCTGCCAATTGATTGCTGCTTTTCATTGACGCGCCCTGCTTGCCGCAGGGCGCGTTTTTTCTTCAGAAGATCTTTTGCAGGTTGATCGTCACCGCAGTCTGCGAAGTGCCGTTCGCCGGTCCCATCGCCGAAGCAATGCGTGCCACGGCCTTGGGGCCGCTGGCAATCTGATGCGCGATGCTGGTATAGATCATGGTGCTCTTGGAGAAATGGTAGCTCAGTGTCGCCGCCAACTGGTTGGCCTTGTCACCATTGAGAACACTGTTACCCTTCATGTAGGTATAGGTGGAAGCCAGGTTCCAGGCCGCTGTCAGGCGATAGCTGGCGGTCAGGTCAAGGGTATTGATGCGGGCCTTGTTGAGGGTGTTGTTCGATAGCGTATAGAGGCTGGCCAAGGTCAGATCCTCGAACTTGTATTTCAGGCCGAGGCCGGCATTCTGTATGCCCTGGGTGCCACCGGCAAATCCCGGATACTTGACCTTGCTATAGACCGCAGCCACGCCGGCGTTGCCGAACTCATAGTTGACCCCGGCACTGACCGCATTGCCGGTGGACATGTTGCCGGCAGTCTCGCCGAAACCATACAGCGCGCCAAAGCTCAGGCCCGAGAAATTCTTGCTGCTGAACTTGATCGCATTGGACACCGCTTCACCATTGATGCGGTCATGATCGATCGAGCCCTGCGTATTGTAGGGCACGCCAAAGCTGGCAAAGGGGCCCTGGTGCGAACCGAACCAGCCGTGATAGAACGCGCCCGAATAGCCATTCAGGGATAGCGTATCGAACATGAAATCGCGCTGCATACCGACGCTGAGGGTGCCGATCTCATTGCTCAGGCCCACATAGGATTCGCGCGTAAACAAGGTTCCCGGACTACCCAGCAGGGCGCCCGTACCGAGACTGAACATGGTACCCAGGTAGAAGATAGCCGACGTACCGCCGCCCAATTCTTCATTGCCACGCAGCACCAGCGTACTGGGCCGCATCACGCCATTGTTGACGTAGGTATTGGACTTGCCGCCCTGGTTGCCCAGGTAGGTCACGCCCGAGTCCAGCAGTCCGGTCAGTTGTACGCTGCTCTGGGCTGCACAGGGAAGCGTCACCGCCGCCATCAGCAAGGAAGCTGGAAGCCCCAGGAAAAACTTGTTGCCAGTGTTCATGAATCGATCCATTCTTGTTTGTTCTATCAATAGCCCGGCTGCGCCATGGAGCACTGACGACGAACAGCCGCTGCCTTCCTCTCCGGTGCCAGATCCGATGTCGTGTTAGACGAACACCAGGACACACGCAGCGACTATAGCGGCGGCCCCGGCGGGGCAGATAGGGAAACTCGCGGAGGCCCGCTTGAGCAGAATTCATACCGCACGCAGCACTGGTGCACGATGCAACATGCTTGTGCAAGCGGGACAAAGAGCGCACAAGAAGTGCGCAGGCGGGGAAGGAAAACGGAAGAAAGAAGAACGCAGATGGACCGAGCCGAAATACACTAAATCATTATTACCAATAGGCAGGCACAAGCGGCGATGGACCCGAGCACCACCCGTGCAAGCTGGTTCTCATGGATTGAGCAGTTGCTCCTCTTGTGTCGCCAGGTATTTCAGATGGGTCAGGAACATGCCGGGATAGACCGAATTCTTGCGGTCAGTGCGACTGATGCCCACCAACGGCCCCAACTGCAATGGCAGGTCATACGGCACGCGGCGCAAGCCATAGAGGTCCTTGACGGCCGGTGCGATGCAACCCGGAATCAGCACCAGTGCATCCTTCTGCTGGCCCAGGCGGAAGCTCAATGGAAATGCCTGCGAGGCGATGATGTCGTGCGGCACGCTCAAGCCGGCCTGGTGCACCACCAGTTCCAGTTGCCGGCGAGCATAATTGGCCGCCGGCGGCAGCACCCAGGGATAGGCCACCACCTGCGCCAGTCCTGCCTGCGTGGCAAAGATGGGATGACTGGCCCGGGCCACGAAATAGGACTTGGACTCGCACAGCGGATTGATCAGGTAGTTCGGTTTCTCATGACTCTTGGGCAGGCGCCCGATGACCACATCCAGCGCTCCCTCATCAAAGGCATCCAACAACTCCTCCATCGGTTGCTCCACGATGGAAATGGTGAGCTTGGGTGCCTTGGCCTGGAAATCCAGGATGCACTCACCGATCAGATCCCACCAGCTCAGCGCCGAGAATATGCCGATGGTCAGATGACCGGCATCACCACGCAAGAGCGTATCGAGTTCTTCGCTGGCGCGTTGCAGATCCACCGTAATCATCTGCCCATAGTGCACCAGCGTCTCCCCGAAGATGGTCGGCCGGGTACCGAATGGCGTGCGCTCGAACAGTTGCGCACCGGCGATCTCCTCGATTTCGGCCAGCGACTTGGAGACCGCCGACTGGCTCAGGTGCAAGGACTCCGCCGCCTTTTGCATACTACCCAGGCGGGCGATGGCCAGCACCACCGAGATGTGCCGTACCTGCAGCCGGCTCTGTAATTTGTTCATGGGTCTGTCGAAGGTATGAATTTTGGTGAAGTCGCAGGGCGCCGGATTCAGTACAGCAGGCGCGGATGGCGCAGTTATATTAAATCAGATGAAGGATCGCCCGCTATCCGTATCTGGCGCTGCCAATGTCACTGGCCACCGGAAAACCTGCAACAACGGATGCAGCGGCTGCCTTTGCATGACCCGATCGCTGTTTCCTGCCAACCCTGCTCCTGAACCGCCATGCAAAATCCCTACACAAAATCAATCAACGTCAGCCAGTACATCGACGATCAACCGGTGGGTCGCTTGCAGCGCATCGTGTTCGCCCTGTGCTTTCTGCTGATCGCGCTGGAAGGTTTCGACACCGCCATCATCAGCTTCATCGCCCCGCAGATCCTGCGCGACGGTCTCATTGCGCAGCATGACGTGGCGCTGCTGATCGGCATCGGCATGATCGGCCTGCTGGTAGGCGCGCCGGTCGGTGGCGTACTGGCAGATCGCCTGGGCCGCAAGAAGGTGCTGGCCTTTGCGGTCTGCTGGTTCGGCCTGTGCTGCATCGTCTCCACCCTGATCAACCAGCCTGGCTTGTTCATCTTCCTGCGTCTGTTGGCCGGCCTGGGCATCGGAGCGGCCATGCCGCCGGTGGCCAACATGGTGGCCGAACACTGTCCAGCGCGTTATCGCACCTCGATGCTGGCCTTGGTGTTTTGCGGCTTCCTCTTTGGCGCCATGGCCGCCGGCCTTTCTACCGGCGCCCTGTCGGCCCATATCGGCTGGCGCGGCCTGCTGCTGGTCGGCGGCATTGCGCCGCTGGCGGTCATCCTGCTGTTCGTGCTGGTGGCCGATGAATCCGCCATGTTCATGGCAGTGGCTGGCAAGGGGCGCGAAAAAATTGCGGCCGTCATGCAGCGTCTTTATCCGGCCGCGGACTTTTCCGATTGCAGTTTTGGTGCCGGCGAAGCACCGCGTACAGGCAAGCCCTTGCGCGAGCTGGTCGCACCGCGCTACCGCATCGGCTCGCTGCTGATCTGGGCCATCCAGTTGCTGGCCTATTACGTGTTCTACCAGCTCTCCAACTGGTTGCCCAGCTATCTCGCCAGTGCCGACTACAACCCGGCCCAGGCAGCACGCATGGCCAGCCTGTTCCAGATGGGTAGCCTGCTGGGGTCGCTATGCTGTGTCTGGCTCACGCGCCGTCATCATGGGGCCGTGGTGGCCGGAGCCAGCTACGTGCTGGGTGTGGTGGCCATTGCCGCACTCACGCTGGGCCAGAGCTCGGCCTACTTCCCGGCCATCATCTTCCTGAGCGGCCTGTTCGTCGGCGGCCCCATCATCTGCGTCAATGCCCTGGCCACAGTCTATTACCCGACCGCCTTGCGCGGACTGGGCAGTGGCGTAGCCGTCTCCTGCGGTCGCCTGGGTGCCATTGCCGGGGCCTTCATCGTGGGCGCGGCCAGCCAGGCCGGTTTTTCCTATCCCCAGATTTTCTCGTCCTCGTCGCTGCTACTGCTGGTCTCGGTGATCATGCTGCTTGCCCTGCATCGTCAGTTGCTGCGCCAGCGCCAAAGCGACCAGGCCGAACTCTCCACCTCAACCTGTTAAGAGGATGCATCAATGACTCTCCCGCTTCACCCCGCCGCACCTGAAGATATCCTGGTCCATTGCCAGCAAGGCACATTGTGCGGCCTGCTACATCAAGGCGTCAGCCGTTTCATGGATATTCCCTATGCCGCCGACCTGGCATCCCACGAGCGATTCCAGCCGCCCCGTCCGCCGCTGACCTGGAGCGGTGTGCGCCAGGCCCAGCAGCGCGGCGCCATCTTCCCGCAATTGCCGAGCCGGCTGGACTTCGTCATGGGGCCACGCGAAGCCGGTCTGGCCCAATCCGAAAACGCCTTCCGTCTCAACATCTGGACGCCCTCCACCAGCGCTCGGCTGCCGGTACTGTTCTGGATCCACGGCGGCGGCTTCCTCAGCGGCGGCGGCGCCCTGCCCTGCTATGACGGCGAAGCGCTCGCGCGCAGCGGCCAGGTGGTCGTGGTCGCGGTCAACTACCGCCTGGGTATCCTGGGCAATCTCTACTACCCCGGCATCGCTGCGGGCAACATGGCAGTACAGGATCTGCTGGCCGCCTTCGACTGGGTGACTGCCAACATCGCCAGCTTCGGCGGCGACCCGCAGTCCATCACGGTCGGCGGACAATCCGCCGGCGCCTGGTATACCCAATTGATGATGGCCATCCCCGGCGTGTCCGAACGCATCCAGCGGGCGCTCATGATGAGTCTGCCCGACGTCCCGCCCTTGCAGCACGACGCCGCGCTGGCACTGGCGCAGCAGTATTGCCACCTGGCACAGTTGCCCTCGGCCGATGCACTGCGCGACCTGCCGGTGGCCGACCTGCTGCTCAACCAGGTCAAGATGCTGCGCGCGCAAGGCGCCGTGGCCGACGTACCGCAGACCTTCATGGCCGTGATCGACGACCTGGTCCCTGAGCATATTGCGCAACAAGCGGCCCGCCGCTTTGCCGGCAAGCCCGTACTGATCGGCACCACCCGCGAGGAAATGAGCAGCTTCCTCGGCAGCCGTCCTGATCTGCTGGCCATCAGCCAGGAACAGGTCATCAAGATCATGCAGGACAAGCAGGTCGAGGACGCTGCGGGGCGCTACGCCGCCTATCTGGCAAGACGCGGTCAGGCCTCGCCTTACCTGGTACTGGTGGATTTCATGTCCGATGAGTTGTTCCATCGCGGCACGCTGGCACTGGCGCAAGCGCTCACGCAACATGACGCGCCGACCTACCTCTACCGCTTCGACCTGGCCTCGCCGCAAGCGCACGTACACGCCTGCCATTGTCTGGAATTGCCGTTCTTTTTCCGTGACCAGGACAATTGGCAGAACGCGCCGATGTTCGACGGCTTCCCGGCTGAGGTGAAGGAACGTATCTCGGCCGCGTTTTCCGATAGCGTCTTGCAGTTCCTGCGCGAGGGATCGCCTGCCACTGCACAGACCGGGGACTGGCCACCGCTTGAGGCAAGCGCAGTGCGACCGATGGTGTTCGATCTCGATGTGGGGCTGGGAGAGGGGCAATACCTGGATTGACGCAGGACAGCGATGATGTCATGGTGCGCAGCGACTTGAAGACGGTATGTCGTATGTACCAGGACATCATTATCTTTGTCATGGCACTAGGGCCTGTTTCCATTCAATCTGCGAGTGCGAGATTGAATGTGAACGGGCCCTAACGATCATCGGCCACCTCTACCGCTGGACTGTCCAGGCTCACGTGTTCCAGTCCGTGACGCTCCTCGTTGGCATTGCCCAGCCATTGCCACAGGAGCTCATGCGGCTCGATGCCGGGACGCTGTTTGATCACATCCGGGAAGGGCATTCCCTTTCGCACATAGGTCTGGCGATCCCAGCGATTGAAGGATTCATGCAAGGGATGTTCATCGGGCAAATAGGGACGCCATATACCGCTGCGCGGGCAAGGGGAATGGCTGCGATATCTGCGTTCGATCTGGGGAAACTCGACATAGCGCGCCGCTCGACGCGTGACTCGTGGATCTTCCTTCACCGTTACTGGTGCAGGCAGGTCGACAGGCTCGCCCAGGTAATGAAACTGGATGCGCCCATCCTCGTCTTGCAAGCCACTGCGGCTGCGGTCAAAAAGTTCTCCCTGTTGATAACGCAACGGTAATTGCTCTGCATTCCATGCATGATGACGATCACTAACGGGACGCATCAGCCGTGCAATCCAGTATCCGGTTTCGGGAGCGGCTGTACTTTCGTATTGGGGCAAGACCTGAATTTGCGGTTGAGCAGGTAACTGACGGCCCGGCGGAATATGGGCGCGGCCAGTACGCAGCCATGCCGGATTCGGTTCGGGCGGCGGCGGAGCATCAGGTTTCAGCAAGACTGGCTTGGCGGCGTCCAGCAAGGTATTGCGGTCGCCGTTCCACATCGGCAGGTTGGCCGGGGGAAGTGGCAGGATTTTGTCTAGGTTGGGGAAGCGCAGGTCGGGGTTGCGCTGGAGCGCATCGGATAGAAGGGAATAGCGTTCTGCACGGGCTTTGTCTATGCCGATGCCTGACAATGGTTCTCCACTTCGAAAGGCGCTTGCCAAGTATATGGCCGACATGTAGCTGCCCAGTCTTACTCCCTCCTGAAAGACAAGACGAGCACGATCATTATTCTTATCAAGTTCTTCGTTGTCACCTTCAATGGTGACCCCAAGATTGATGGCAGCTTCGCTGTTACCTTGTTGGAAACCGCATTCCATCATTCTGAGAGCGATCTTTCGATTCGCCCAGAATGCAGGTGGGCTATCGTAGATGGCTTTCATTTTTTCACCTAAATATAAGCCATTGCGCTCGGGCTCCCCATCTCGGCTGCCAATTGCCAAAAGGCATAGGCCCTGCTCACATTCTGCTTCACGCCTATACCGTGCATGTGATAGGTACCCATGACATCAAAGGCTGCCGGAATTCCCAATTGCATAGCCTTTTCCAAGATCAATACTGCGCGCTCGGTATCTCTTATCACTCCCTCTCCATGAGCATACGCATTAGCCAGATTGAGCATTGCCTTCCAGTGGTTTCTGTCAGCCGCCTGCTGCCAGAGTTGTGCTGCCTTGGCATAGTCCCGTTGGTTCGGCCACAAGGTATGGCTAGTGAGTGTAAGTCCCTCCTGAAACCATCGTTCGGCTTCTTCATCAATCCGGGGAAGAATATTCTCCTGGTATTTACAGACGAATTCTGTGCGATGAGGATCAAATGCTTTTAAAGACATGTTGCGCGGCAGAGTTTTCATCGAGTAAGACGACTCTGTAAAAATGAGTAAGCAGAAGATCAGCGATTTGATAAGAAAATTCAACATTCATCACTCCGAAAAAATTACTCAGCACCCACGTCATCGCCTCCGGGCGTAAGACTGATCAATTCCAATCCATCGCGCTTTTCGTTCGCATTACCCAACCATTGCCACAGGAGCTCATGCGGCTCAATGCCGGGACGCTGTTTGATCACATCCGGGAAGGGCATTCCCTTTCGCACATAGGTCTGGCGATCCCAGCGATTGAAGGATTCATGCAAGGGATGTTCATCGGGCAAATAGGGACGCCATATACCGCTGCGCGGGCAAGGGGAATGGCTGCGATATCTGCGTTCGATCTGGGGAAACTCGACATAACGCGCCGCTCGACGCGTGACTCGTGGATCTTCCTTCACCGTTACTGCTGCAGGCAGGTCGACAGGCTCGCCCAGGTAATGAAACTGGATGCGCCCATCCTCGTCTTGCAAGCCACTGCGGCTGCGGTCAAAAAGTTCTCCCTGTTGATAACGCAACGGTAATTGCTCTGCATTCCATGCATGATGACGATCACTAACGGGACGCATCAGCCGTGCAATCCAGTATCCGGTTTCGGGAGCGGCTGTACTTTCGTATTGGGGCAAGACCTGAATTTGCGGTTGAGCAGGTAACTGACGGCCCGGCGGAATATGGGCGCGGCCAGTACGCAGCCACGCCGGATTTGGTTCGGGCGGCGGCGGAGCATCAGGTTTCTGCAAGACTGGCTTGGCGGCGTCCAGCAAGGTATTGCGGTCGCCGTTCCACATCGGCAGGTTGGCCGGGGGAAGTGGCAGGATCTTGTCGAGGTTGGGGAAGCGCAGGTCGGGATTGCGCTGGAGTGCATCGGATAGAAGGGAATAGCGTTCTGCACGGGCTTTGTCTATGCCGATGCCTGACAATGGTTCTCCACTTCGAAAGGCACTTGCCAAGTATATGGCTGACATGTAGCTGCCCAGTCTTACTCCCTCCTGAAAGACAAGACGAGCACGATCATTATCCTGCTCAAACTCTTCTTTTTCGCCTGCAATGGTTCCTCCAAGGTTGAACGCAGCATCAGCATTTCCCTGGTTAAGTCCGCATTCCAACATCTGGAGCGCAATCTTGCGGTTCCCCCAGAATGCCGGCGGGCTGTCATAGATAGCATCCGTTTTGGAGCCTAAATAGGCCATTGCACTGGGACTGCCCATCTCAGCAGCCAATTGCCAAAAGGCATAGGCTCTGCTCACATCCTGCTTCACGCCTATCCCTCTCATGTGATAAGTACCCATGACATCGAAGGCAGCTGGAATTCCAAGTTGCATAGCCTTTTCCAAGATCAATACTGCGCGCTCGGTATCTCTTATCACTCCCTCTCCGTGGGCATACCCATTGGCCAGATTGAGCATTGCCTTCCAGTGGTTCCTGTCAGCCGCCTGCTGCCAGAGCTGTGCTGCCTTGGCATAGTCCCGCTGGTTCGGCCACAAGGTATGGCTAGTGAGTGCAAGTCCCTCCTGAAACCATCGTTCGGCTTCTTCATCAAGTCGGGGAAGAATATTCTCCTGGTATTTGCAGACGAATTCTTTGCGATGAGGATCAAATGCTCTCAAGGGCATATTACGTGGCAGATTTTTCATAGCGTAGGAGTGATGACCAATAAAGAAAAAGCAAAGAATCAGTGTTTTGATAAGAAAATTCATCATCCACCTATGCCAGTCTGGTTGTACTTACTCGCTCATCTCTGAAAGGCAAAAGAAAACCGATAGGCGGTTCTCCTCTTTTTCTTTCAAAAGCATTTCTCTCCATGAGCTTTTCCCACTCTTCAAATGAATCCGAAATTTCCTCCCGACTCCCCCCACCCCCATCCTGCATCCCCCCCGTATGCCTCCCCCAAACATGCCGCCTGATCTCCCTGCTCAACACCGGATCATCACAAGCCACATTCATCTCTGCATCCCCCGCCATCGACCTCAGGTTCAAGTTCGCGCTCCCCACCGTAAACATCGCATCATCGATAATCATCAACTTGCTGTGGATATAGATTTCGCGATAGCGCTCTTCCATCTTCGGCGCCGCATCCTGCTGCAACGACGCACGTCCACGCCACGCATGGTCGTAGGTCCACAAAGTGCCGATCAAGGTGCGGATGCCGAGCATGTTCAACTGCCTGACGACGTCATCCTTGCTGCCGCCGGCTGCGGCGCTCTTGGCCAATTCGCTTGGCTCACCTGATGGACCAGCGGCTTTCAGTGCATCTTCAATGAGCTTGTCCTGGTTCGGCATCGAATCCCCCTGCCCCAGCGAACGCACGGCGTCATAGGTGCGCGGCACCATCTGCTTCAACTCCGGCAGCGGCATCACCACCATCACATGCAGGTTCGGCAGTGCATCCATGCTCTGCCCCGCCAGCTGCCACCACTCCACGAAGTTGCGCCGGTCCTCCTTGAGCTGCTGGACCCAGGGCTCATACTGGAAATACTGGTTTTCCACATACAGATAATTGCGCGCAAAGCTGCTGGCCTGTCGATACAAGCGCTTGATGCTCTTGTCTCCTTCTTCCGGCTGGGTGCGCACGATCTGCGCATTGACGGTGCGTTGGCCCTTGAGCGATGCGCACAGGTCCGCTGGCGGTTGATAGAGATCGTGCGTGCGCGCCAGGGCTGCACCTTTGCCCTTGGCGCGATTCCACGCATCCGTAAAATTCTTGCTGACACTGACCAGCGCTTCACCTTCGATGCGGCAGGCATAATCCTGGTAGGGCTTCAGTCCAGGCCGACCATCTTCGGTACGGCCCTCCCACAGTTCTCCGCGTCGTTGGTCGTGGAACAGGTGGTCTTCGGTATCCCAATAATCCGTGACCGAATTGAGGCCCATCACATAAGCTACGGCATGAGCCCCACCCTCATGTTCGTAATCGATCAGGATGCTCTTCTGATGATCAGTGGCAACCAGTACCATGCCGGCCGTCTCCAGCAGGCTGCGCTTGCCGGCTTCCTGGCTCAGGCTGCCCCAGACGGCGCTGATGTCGCCATCGCGTACACGCAAGCTCAGGTTGGGCATCAATCCCTGCTCGGCATCCCGATACCAGTGTGCGTTGAAGACTTCGCGGCGGTCGCGTACTTCCACGGGATCAGCAATGCTGCCATTGCCGCCCGGTTGGATCACACTGGCATGACCGTGCGTCAACGCCTGTTTGAGCTCGTAGTCGGCCTCTTTTCCATAACCCGGCATGTTGTGCGCCAGTGCGCTACCAATGACGCCATACCAGGACAGCAGGCGCACCTGCACCGGCTTGCCGCCGTTGTAGCGGCCGGCGGCCACGTCCCGCAACAGGCCGCCCCAGGTATCGCCACGCGGCCAGCTTGTTGCTTCGCGTACCAGTTCCATCGCCGGGTCGAAGCCCCAGCAGATGATTTCCACGCTGTCCTTGGCTTGCTTGATGTCGGCCAGGATCTGCTGGAATGCCTGCTCGCCGCAGTAGAGCATCCTCAAGCGGTTGCAGCGATGGATGGGCGTGGCTTTGTCATGTTCGCTCTCCAGCAGCCACTGGGCGCTACCTTCGCTGCGGGGCTGTGCTTCGCTCAAGGGGACAATGGATTTCTTGTGGGTGGTCAACACGGGGCATCTCCAGGCAAGAAGAAAATCAATATCAATGGGGGAGCAAGACCGGCAGCAACTAGCCTTCCCTGAGCGCACGATGGCGCTGGAGATCTTGGGCATCGTCATGCAGCGCGCGGTAGCCGCGGGCAACCAGTCGTTCGTCGTCGCTCTCGAAACCGGGCTTGGCTGGCAATTCAAATTCGCAGCCATTGCTCAGCTTGACGGCATAACGTGCCGGGCCCGGCGTATGTCCTTCGATCACCACCAGGCCATGGGCATCGCTCACGCCCATGGCGATCTGCACGCCATCCTTGAAGAGAACATAGGGTTCGTGCATGAAGCCCCGTCCTTGCGCGCAATGCGTCTTGAGCTGGAAGCTCAGGCGTTGCTGCTGCTTCAGCTCGGACATGGCCGGTGGATCCGGCAGTGCGGGAACGGCTTCATTGGCTGGCCCATCGTGGTCGTACTGGGCGGCATGGGCGTGCCAGTGACCGCTGGTGCGCTGTTGGATGCCGGCTTGGCTCAGGCGTAAGGTGCTGCCACCGCCATTGATGAAGATTTCTTCCTTGGCGGTGATACTGATGCGGTTGGCGGTGTGGGTGATGTTCAGGCGGGCGAAGATATTGACGCTTTGGCGCAATGCCGAGATGTCGATGTCGGCGGCCACGGCCAGCAGTTTCATGCCGGCCTTGTAAGCGAAGATGCGTACCGCTTCGCGCACGCTCACCAGCAGGCTCTTGCCGGCACTGATGCTGGCATGGGCAGCGCTGCTCAAGGCCGTGTGCTGCTGGCTGCTCACATGGATGGAGCCGCCGCTGGCTGCTGCTATCCCCACCGGGCTGGCCAGTGTGAGATGGGCCTGCTCGAATTCGGGAAAGCCTGCGTCCTCCAGCTTGCGCCGCCCCCGGATGGCATCGTTCTGCTGGCGTAAGGCCTCAGCGACCACATCCTGGTCGCCCGCTTGCTGTGCCCCTGCCTGCTGCGCGGCCTGCGCCAGTTCCGCGTGCCACTGGCCACTCTGCTCCAGCCGTGCCGTGGTCTCTTCCATGGCGGTGATATGGCCCTGGGCATCGGGACGGCCTTCGGTGGTGATCAGCAAACCGTGTTGGGCACGCAACGCGCCCTGGCCGTCGGTACGCAGTTCAAACCCCTGTCCACGCCCGTCCTTGCGACCGGCATGGTCGTCGATGCGGGTGATATGGCCCAGACTGAGTTGACTGGACTGGTGGTCGCTCCTGATCTGCACCTGCATCCGTTCCCAACTGTCATCCAGGATCACATGATTGCTGCGACCACCGGCAGCGTTGCCGCCTTCGGGCGTCAGTTCCCTGCTGCGCAAGCCGCTCAAGGCCTGCTGTTGCGGCAGTTCCCAGGGCGGCATGTTGGCTTCATTGTGGACACACCCGGTCACCAATGGATGATCCGGGTTACCGTCCAGCCACTGCACCACCACCTCCGCGCCCACGCGCGGATGGCTGCTCAGGCCACTCCGGGCACCAGCCCAATTGGTCGCCACGCGCACCCAGCAACTGCTGCTGGGCTGGCGGTCCCAATGAAACCGTAACTGGACGCGTCCGTATTGATCGACATGCAGGCTCCCCTTGCCCTGCGGGCCGACCACGACCGCCGTCTGCGGAGCCAGTATCCGGCTCTCGATGCTGTCGAAACCGCCCCCTGGTCGCCACGGCACAGGCAAGGGCTGGCAACGCATCCGGTTGCGGTAGGTGGCGGGCATATCGGCGCCTTGCAGGTAATTGTTGCTGGCCTCGTGCTCGACTTCCAGGATCAGGAACTGCTCTTCGTCGGCGGCCACCTGGAAATGATCCTGCAAGCGAAAGCGCCTGCCCGCAGCCACCTGCCGATGGTTTCCCTGCGCCTCGTAGTGCAGGCCGCGGGCTTCGATCTCTTCCATTCTCTGCCGCGCCAGTTGGTCGGCATGGGCGAAGTTGCGCAAGCCGTAATGTCCCGCATAGCGGTGCACTTCCATGCGCGCGATATCGCCCTGCTGGTTGATGGTGGCGATGTCGACATGGCGTGGGTAGGGATGCTTGAAATCGAATCCGCTGACGGCGACCTGAGACGATGCCCACTGCCGTACCGCCTGCCATTGTGCAATGGCGTCTTCTTCCTGGGCGCCATCCTTGCTGTGGAAACGGATGGCGTCGGACAGTCCATCGATGGCCTGCGCGGCCGTACTGTCATCGGCCACCACCAGGGTATGGCCCTGCTCGGTGTGTTCGTACCAGTAGCAATAACCTTCTGCTTCCCAGCGGCGCGAGAGATAGTTGTGGTCGCTCTCTTCCCATTGGGTGCACATGGTGTACTGATGGGGTTCGGCTGCGACTTGCCAGCGCCAGCGCGGCAGGATGCCGTAATCCTTCAGGATGGACTCGGTTTGCTGTTCTATGGTCTGCTGGTGGAACAGCCGATTGTTCTGGCGCAGGCGCGCATAGTGCAGCCAAGGAACCAATACGGCTTCATAGAAAACGATGCCGCCATCGGTCCTGACGAAACGGAAGGACGACACATAACCGCTGAAGGGACGCAAGCCACCATCGCTCAGTACCAAAGAAACGCACACCAGCTTTCCCATCAGGCTTTCCAGGGAAATGGCGGCATCGTCACTGAGCAACTCCAGCGTGAAGCGGAAATCGCGCGACATCGATTCCGTGCCATGGAAGCGATTGATCATCAACGTCGAAGACGGCGCGTCATCGTGAGGGAAGGACAGACGCAGTAGCCGGTTGTGCTGGTGCTGCAGCAGTGCTTGGGGAAGCGACATGATGGAATGGGATGAGCTGTCGGTCGAGCGTCGCAGTATCGTCTTGCAGCGCGCGCTCTTCTACCGGCATCGGCGATCTAGGCGGCGCTTCTCAAAGATATTCGTGCGCCTGACAACGGCGCCATGGGTTCCATGTCATCGGGCAAAACCCCGCCTACATGGTGTTTTCGGCGTGCATCTTCCGTTGCCGCATATGCTTATGAGAAATCATTTCTTGGTGCTTGCCGCCCCTCGCGCTAGCTTGTCAGGATCGCGTAACTTGCGCTGACCGACATCGACCAACGACAAGAAAGAGACAACATGGCAGACAACCCGCAATGGAAATTCGAAACCGTCTCGGTACATGGCGGCTATGATCCCGACCCCACCACGCGCGCCGTGGCCGTGCCGATCTACCAGACGGTGGCCTTCGCCTTCGACGATACCCAGCATGGTGCCGACCTGTTCGACCTGAAGGTGCAGGGCAATATCTATTCGCGCATCATGAACCCGACCCAGGACGTGCTGGAAAAACGCCTGGCTGCACTCGAAGGCGGTATCGCCGCGCTGGCACTGGCTTCCGGCCAGGCCGCCGTGACCTATGCCATCCAGACCATTGCCGAAGCCGGTGACAACATCGTCTCCGCCTCCACCCTCTACGGCGGCACCTACAACCTGTTCGCCCATACCCTGCCGCAGTTCGGCATCCAGACCCGCTTTGCCGACCCGCGCCAGCCAGCTTCGTTCGCACCCTTGATCGATGAGCGCACCAAGGCCATCTACATCGAATCCATCGGCAACCCGCTGGGCAACGTCACCGACATTGCCGCCGTGGCCGAGATCGCGCATCGTCATGGCGTGCCGCTGATCGTGGATAACACGGTGGCGACCCCGTATCTGCTGCGCCCCTTCGAACATGGTGCCGACATCGTGGTGCATTCGCTGACCAAATACCTGGGCGGCCACGGCACCACGCTGGGAGGCGCCATCGTGGACTCGGGCAAGTTCCCCTGGGCCAAGCACAAGGAACGCTTCAAGCGCCTCAACGAACCGGACGTCAGCTATCACGGCGTGGTCTATACCGAAGCGCTGGGCGAGGCCGCCTACATCGGCCGCGCGCGCGTAGTACCGCTGCGCAATACCGGCGCGGCGCTCTCCCCCTTCAATGCCTTCCAGATCCTGCAGGGTATCGAGACGCTGGCACTGCGGCTGGATCGCATTACCGCCAATACCCTGGCCGTGGCGCAATATCTGAAGCGCCATCCCAAGGTGCGCTGGGTCAACTATGCGGGGCTGGAAGATCACCCGGATCATGCACTGGCGCAAAAGTATTTCAAGGGCCGCGCCTCGGGCGTGCTGACCTTCGGCGTGGCCAATGGCCGCGACGGCGGTGCGCGCTTCCAGGATGCGCTGCAGCTCTTAACGCGCCTGGTCAATATCGGCGATGCCAAGTCGCTGGCCACTCACCCGGCCTCCACCACGCACCGCCAGTTGTCAGCGGCGGAACTGGAGAAGGCCGGCGTGACCGAGGATACGGTGCGCCTGTCCATCGGCATCGAGCATATCGATGACTTGCTCGCTGATCTGGAACAGGCCTTGCAGTCGGCTTGAGGCGCTCCATTCTCGCAGACGAAAAAATGGCTCCGCGATGAAGCCATTTTTTCTTGATCCTGTGACCGCGCATTCGCTAAATACGTGCGAGGTTCATCACCACTCACCCGGCCCTACCCCTGGCACATCGCGCCGGATCAACTTGCTGTAGTCCTCCTGCGGCCCGCCCGCCAGAGCGCGTTCTGTGATGCGCCCGGCCTGGCGCAATTGCACGAAGCTGTAGCCGGGCGTGAGCACGCCGTGGTCGAACACGTACTCGGCAAAGTAGCCCGAGAACAGCAGCCGATAGTCCAGCGGCAGTGAAGGCGAGAGTCGGCGCGCCAGTTCGAACACGATGGTGGTGCAATTGCTGGTGAGGGTGTTGTAGAAGCGCGGTGCCTGACGCAATTGCTCTGCACGTTCCACGTAGCCGAGGAAGACCTTGCGCAATTGATCCGGCCGCAAGCGCAGGCGATACAGATAGACATCCTCGCCGCGCGCATGGGTGCGGGTGCGGATGATGTCCTGCTCATCGGCTGCGATGATGACGGTTTCGAACTTGCGAAAAAATCCGCCGAGCGCGGAGAAGGCTTCGCCACGCTCACGCCGGATTTCCAGCGAAAATACCAGGCGCCGACCATCGGCAAAACCGAACGAGACCAGCGTATGGGCGATGGCCGGCCCCATCCAGTACGACAGCAGCAGATCGGCCGAGACCAGTTGCGACAGGTCGTACTGGCGGCTCTCCCAGCGGATGTCGTAGTCGGTTTCACTGCGCCACATGAAGTTGCGGACATGATCCAACTGCACGTGGTCGCCTTGCACCTGCGAGACCAACATGTGTGCCACGTCATCGGCCCAACGGCGGTCATGACTGGGGCGAATGCGGCGCCACCAGCCCACCATGGCGCTGGCCGCCAACACCACACCAGCGGCCCCCAGCGCCAAGGGCGGGTACCCCCGCACGGCGGC
>NZ_BADI01000187.1:0-28297 GCF_000333555.1 Herbaspirillum sp. B65
GCTCTTCACGGTGCTGCTGTTCGTGGTGGGCGTGGCCATGGCCGTGGGCAAGGCTTCGGTCTTCAAGTTCATCTCGGACGACTACAGCAGCAACATCGGCGCCGTCTCCGGCATCGTCGGCCTGGCTGGCGGGCTGGGCGGCTTCATCCTGCCCATCCTCTTTGGTATCGCCCTGGACCTGACCGGTGTGCGCAGCTCCTGCTTCATGCTGCTCTACGGCACGGTCTGCTGCTCGCTGGTCTGGATGCATTTCCAGTTCCGCCGCGAGCCGACGCCGACCTCGTCGGACGCGCTGCCAAGCCATTGATCCCTTTCCCTGACAAGGACTCATCATGAATCACGTATTACAACGCTGGGAACCCGAAAATCCCGAGTTCTGGCACCAGCAGGGCCAAGCCGTCGCCCGCCGCAATCTGTGGATCTCGATCCCCTGCCTGATGCTGGCCTTCGCAGTCTGGATGCTGTGGAGCGTGGTAGCGGCCAACCTGGACAAGGCCGGCTTTCATTTCAGCAAGGACCAACTGTTCTTCCTGACCGCCTTGCCGGCGCTCTCGGGCGCCACGCTGCGCATCTTCTATTCCTTCCTGGTGCCGGTCTTCGGTGGTCGCAAGTGGACCGCCATTTCCACCGCCAGCCTCCTGATCCCGGCCATCGGCATGGGCCTGGCGCTGCAGGACCCGAGCACCAGTTATTCCACCCTGTTGGGGCTGGCCCTGCTGTGCGGGCTGGGGGGCGGCAACTTCAGTTCCAGCATGGCCAACATCAGCTTCTTCTTCCCCAAGGCGCGCAAGGGTTACGCCACCGGCATGAATGCCGGCATCGGCAACCTGGGCGTGTCGGTGGTGCAGTTCGTTACACCGATGGTGATTTCTTCGGCGGTGTTCGCCGTCTCCATTTCGGGGCAGGGTTTCCTCTTCCACGACCCCAAGAGCGGTGTGGAGAGCACCTTCTGGCTGGCCAATGCCGGTTTCATCTGGGTCCCCTTCATCATCGCGGCCACGCTGGCGGCCTGGTTCGGTATGAATGACATCGCCTCGGCGCAGGCCTCGCTGGCCGATCAGGCGGTGATCTTCAAGCGCAAGCACAACTGGCTCATGTGCTGGCTGTACGTGGGTACCTTCGGTTCCTTCATCGGTTTTTCGGCAGCCTTTGCGATGCTGATCAAGGCTGAATTTCCCGAGATCGCGGTGGCGCAGTATGCCTTCCTCGGCCCCCTGGCCGGCGCCCTGGCGCGTCCCTTGGGCGGCATGTTGTCCGACCGCATCGGCGGGGCGCGGGTGACCTTGTGGGTGTTCCTGGCCATGGGTCTAACCATCCTGCTGGGCATCCTGCCGGCCTTGCATACGCACCAGTTCATGCTGTTCCTGGCGTCCTTCATCGTCATGTTCATCCTGACCGGACTGGGCAATGGCTCGACCTTCTGCATGATCCCGCTGATCTTCCAGACCGAGCGCGAACGCGCCGCCCAGCGCCAGGGTGGGGGTGAGGCCGCCCTGCAGCAGGCGCGCCTGGATGCAGCCAAGGAATCTGCCGCCGTGCTGGGCTTCTCGGGCGCCATCGGGGCCTATGGCGGCTTCTTCATCCCGCAAAGCTTCGGTACTTCCATTCGCATGACCGGCGCGCCTGACATGGCCATGTTCATCTTCGTGGGCTTCTATGCCAGCTGCATGTTGATCACCTGGTGGTACTACGCGCGTCGGGGTGCGGAGATGCCTTGCTGAGAACGGACCTAGTTCTTTCGAACTAGTCGGACTAGTCCGCCTGAAGAAGCCAGTCGCACAAGCTGGCGAATAGGCGCGACCGCGCGGCGTGCCTACACTTTTCTACAGTCAACGCAGGTGGAATGTCCACCCACGCAACCGAGGATTCACGATGAGTCATTTTCTGGACCGATTGAAGTTCATGTCACGGGTGAAGTCCACCTTCGCCGATGGACATGGCGCGGTGGTCAACGAAGACCGCCAATGGGAAAACGCCTACCGCAGCCGCTGGCAGCATGACAAGGTGGTACGTTCCACGCACGGGGTCAACTGCACCGGCTCCTGCTCCTGGAAGGTCTATGTCAAGAACGGCCTGATCACCTGGGAAACCCAGCAGACCGACTATCCACGCACCCGTCCCGACCTGCCCAACCATGAGCCGCGCGGCTGCCCGCGCGGAGCTTCATATAGCTGGTACGTCTACTCGGCGCAGCGCGTGAAATACCCGATGATTCGTGGCCGCCTCATGCAGTTGTGGCAGGAAGCACGCCGCACCCTGAGCCCGGTCGAGGCCTGGGCGGCCATCACCAGCGACGCCGCCAAGGCTGCCAGCTACAAGTCGATACGCGGCCTGGGCGGCTTCGTGCGTGCCGACTGGGATACCGTCAACGAAATCATCGCCGCCGCCAATGCCTACACCATCAAGCAATATGGTCCGGACCGCATCATCGGCTTCTCGCCCATCCCGGCCATGTCGATGGTCTCCTATGCGGCCGGTGCGCGTTATCTCAGCCTGATCGGTGGCGTACCGCTGTCCTTCTACGACTGGTACTGCGACCTGCCACCGGCCAGCCCGCAAATCTGGGGCGAGCAGACCGACGTGCCGGAATCGGCCGACTGGTACAACTCCACCTACCTGATGGTATGGGGTTCCAACGTGCCGCAGACTCGCACGCCGGACGCCCACTTCTATACCGAGGTGCGCTACAAGGGGACCAAGACCGTGGCGGTGTCCTCGGACTTCGGCGAGATGGTCAAGTTCGGCGACATCTGGCTGGCGCCCAAGCAAGGCACCGATGCCGCCCTGGCCATGGCCATGAGCCACGTGGTACTCAAGGAATTCCACCAGGCCCAGCCCTCGGCCTACTTCCGTTCCTACGTCAAGCAATACACCGACATGCCCATGCTGGTGCGGCTGGTGCAGCGCGACGGCCACTACCTGCCGGATCACCTGCTGCGTGCCTCGCAATTGCCGGACCAGCTTGAAGAAGCCAACAATGCCGACTGGAAGTCGCTGGCCATCGATGCAGCCACTGGAGAGATTGTCGCCCCCAACGGTTCCATCGGCTACCGCTGGGGCGAAGGCCAGGTCAATGACGGCGCCAAGGTCGGCCGCTGGAATCTGGAAAGCCGCGATGGCCATTCGGGCCGCGAGATCGACCCGCTGCTCTCGCTGGTGGCGCAGCACGATGAAGTGGTCACGGTCGCCTTCAACTACTTCGGCGGCGACGATGCCCAGCCGCTGGCGCTGCGCCAGGTGCCGGTGCGCCACGTGCGCCTGGCCGATGGCAGCACCGCACGGGTGGCGACCGTGCATGACTTGATGATGGCCAACTACGGCGTCGACCAGGGCCTGGGTGGAGAGATTGCCCACAGCTACGACGACGAGGTTCCCTACACTCCGGCCTGGCAGGAAAAGCATACCGGCGTCAAACGCGAACTGGTGATCCAGGTGGCGCGCGAATTCGCCCAGAATGCCCACGACACCCAGGGCAAGAGCATGGTCATCGTCGGTGCGGCGCTGAACCACTGGTACCACAACGACATGATCTATCGCGGCATCATCAACCTGCTGATGATGTGCGGCTGCATCGGCAAGTCCGGTGGCGGCTGGGCGCATTACGTCGGGCAGGAAAAGCTGCGTCCGCAGTTCGGCTGGGCACCGCTGGCCTTCGCCACCGACTGGGTGCGCCCGCCGCGCCAGATGAATGGCACCAGCTTCTTCTATGCCCATACCAGCCAGTGGCGCCATGAAAAGCTGGGCATCGATGAAATCGTCGCGCCCACGGCGGACAAGGACAAGCTGTCCTCCATGAGCATGATCGACATGAACGCCAAGTCCGAACGCATGGGCTGGCTGCCCTCGGCGCCGCAATTGGAAACCAATCCGCTGGACATCTGCGACAACGCCCGCGCCAAGGGCCAGACGCCGCAGGATTACCTCAAGGAAGCGCTCAAGTCGGGCGAGGTCAACATGAGCTGCGACGACCCCGACAACCCGAAGAACTTCCCGCGCAACATGTTCGTCTGGCGCTCCAACATCCTGGGCAGTTCCGGCAAGGGCCACGAGTATTTCCTGAAGTACCTGCTGGGTACCCAGAACGCCTTGTTCGACGACCCCAAAGAAGCCATCAAACCCAGCGAGGTCAAGTACCGCGAGCAAGCCGCCGAAGGCAAGCTGGACCTGCTGGTGACGCTGGACTTCCGCATGAGCACCACCTGCCTGTATGCAGACATCGTACTGCCCACCGCCACCTGGTATGAAAAGGATGACCTGAACACTTCCGACATGCATCCCTTCATCCATCCGCTGTCCGAAGCCGTGCAGCCGCTGTGGGAGAGCAAGACCGACTGGGAAATCTACAAAGGCATCGCCAAAAAATTCAGCGAGATCGGTGGCGACTATCTCGGCACCCGCAGCGACATCGTGCTGCAACCGCTGATGCACGATACCCCGGCCGAACTGGGCCAGCCCTTCGAACCCAAGGACTGGAAGAAGGGTGAATGCGATCTCATCCCCGGCAAGACCGCCCCCAACTTCGTGGTGGTGGAACGCAACTACAAGGACATCTACAAGAAATTCACCTCAGTCGGTCCGCTGCTGGACAAGCTGGGCAACGGCGGCAAGGGCATCAACTGGCAGACCGGCCATGAAGTGGGCGAACTGGCTGCCCTGAACAAGCGCGTCACCGAACCCGGCGTGAGCCAGGGCCGGCCGCGCCTGGACAGTGCGATCGATGCCTGCGAGATGATCCTTTCCTGCGCGCCGGAAACCAATGGTCACGTCGCCGTCAAGGCCTGGGAAGCGCTGGGCAAGATCACCGGGCGCGACCACACTCACCTGGCGGTCGGGCGCGAACACGACAAGATCCGTTTCCGCGATGTGCAGGCGCAGCCACGCAAGATCATCTCGGCCCCCACCTGGTCCGGCCTGGAATCGGAAGAAGTCAGCTACAACGCCGGCTATACCAACGTGCATGAACTGATCCCCTGGCGCACCCTCACCGGCCGCCAGCAGTTCTACCAGGATCATCGCTGGATGCTGGATTTCGGCGAAGGCCTGTGCGTCTACAAGCCGGCCGTCGATACCAAGACGGTAGCGCCGATGCTCAACCGCCAGCCCAATGGCGAAAAGGAGATCGTGCTCAACTTCCTCACGCCGCACCAGAAGTGGGGCATCCACTCCACCTATTCGGACAACCTGCGCATGTTGACCTTGAGTCGCGGCGGGCCGCACGTGTGGATCTCTGAAGACGATGCCAAAGCGGCCGGCCTGGTGGACAACGACTGGGTGGAAGTCTTCAACAGCAACGGCACGCTGACCGCGCGCGTGGTGGTGAGCCAACGCATCCCGGGCGGCATGTGCCTGATGTATCACGCGCAGGAAAAGATCGTGAATACCCCCGGTGCGCAACTGAGCGGCAAGCGTGGCGGCATCCACAACTCGGTCACGCGGGCGGTGCTCAAGCCCACCCACATGATCGGCGGCTATGCGCAACTGTCGTATGGCTTCAACTACTACGGCACGGTCGGCAGCAACCGCGATGAATTCATCGTCCTGCGCAAGATGAACAAGGTGGACTGGCTGGATGGCCGCAAGCAAGAAAGGACTGCATCATGAGAATTCGCGCACAAGTGGGCATGGTGCTCAACCTGGACAAGTGCATCGGTTGCCACACCTGCTCGGTGACCTGCAAGAACGTCTGGACCAGCCGCGATGGCGTGGAATACGCCTGGTTCAACAATGTCGAGACCAAGCCCGGCATCGGTTATCCAAAGCAATGGGAAAACCAGAAGAAGTGGAACGGCGGCTGGCTGCGCAATGCCAGCGGCAAGCTGGAACCGAAACAGGGCGGCCGCGTGCGCATCCTGGCCAATCTGTTCGCCAACCCCAACCTGCCGGCCATCGACGATTACTACGAGCCCTTCACCTACGACTACGAGCACCTGCAAAAGGCCCCGCTGATGGCCACCCCGCCGACGGCGCGACCGGTGTCGGTACTGACCGGCAAGAAGATGGACAAGATCACCTGGGGCCCCAACTGGGAAGATGACCTCGGTGGAGAATTCAGCGCGCGCAGCAAGGATGTCCTCTTCGAGGGCGTGCAGAAGGAAATGCACAGCACCTTCGAATCGACCTTCATGATGTACCTGCCGCGCCTGTGCGAACACTGCCTGAATCCGGCCTGCGTGGCCTCCTGCCCCTCGGGTTCGATCTACAAGCGCGAGGATGACGGCATCGTGCTGGTGGACCAGGACAAGTGCCGTGGGTGGCGTATGTGCATCTCCGGCTGCCCCTACAAGAAGATTTATTACAACTGGAGCTCCGGCAAGGCCGAGAAATGCACCTTCTGCTATCCACGCATCGAAGCCGGCCAACCTACCGTGTGCTCGGAAACCTGCGTGGGCCGTATCCGCTACCTCGGGGTGCTGCTCTACGACGCCGACAAGATCGAAGCCGCCGCCTCGGTGACCGATGAGCAGGACCTGTACCAGGCGCAACTGGACTGCTTCCTCGATCCGCACGACCCGGCCGTGATCGCCGAGGCACGACGCCAGGGCATTGCCGAGAGCTGGCTGGAGTCGGCCCGCAGATCGCCGGTGTACAAGATGGCGCTGCAATGGAAGATCGCCTTCCCGCTGCACCCGGAATACCGCACCCTGCCGATGGTCTGGTACGTACCGCCGCTGTCACCCATCCAGAAGGCCGCCGAGGCCGGTCACATGGGCATGACCGGCCTCATTCCCGATGTGAAGTCGCTGCGCATTCCGGTGCGCTACCTGGCCAACCTGCTGACCGCCGGCAAGGAGGCGCCGATCCTGAGCGCGCTCGAACGCCTGCTGGCCATGCGCGCCTACAAGCGCGCCGAGACCGTGCACGGGCAGCAGGATGCCGCCGTGCTGCAACAGGTCGGCTTGCACCCGGCCGAGGTCGAGGACATGTACCAGACCCTGGCCATCGCCAACTATGAAGACCGCTTCGTGGTGCCGTCCTCGCACAAGGAAATGGTGGAAGACAGCTTCAACGACAAGGGCAGTTGCGGCTTCACCTTCGGCAATGGCTGCTCGGGCGGGGTCTCGGACGGCAGCCTGTTCGGCAAGAAACCGCAAGGCAGCGTGATCTTCGTGGACATGCCCAAGTCGCGCAAGAAGACCGCCCTCACCGAATGAACGGAGACCACACCATGTCCAAGCAACTTCACCCGGCTGCCGAGACGGCCAAGCTGTATCGCATCCTCTCGGCGCTGATGAGCTATCCGCAAGCGGACCTGATCGCGGCCCTGCCCGAGATCGGCTTGGCAGTGCAAGCCGAACCGGCCCACCGGAGCGCCTTGCAGCCGCTGCTGGATCATCTGGCCGGCACGCCCCTGATCGACTTGCAGGAAGCTTATGTCGATACCTTCGACCGCAGCCATGCGCTCTCGCTGCACCTGTTCGAACACATCCATGGCGAAAGCCGCGACCGTGGCCAGGCCATGGTCGATCTGCTGGAAGAATACCGCGCCCATGGCGTGGAACCAGCCGCGACCGAATTGCCCGATTACGTGCCACTGTTCCTGGAATTCCTGAGCCTGCTGGAACCGGCTGCGGCCGAAACACTGCTGGGCGAAGCCATCCACGTGCTGGCCGCCATCGGTACGCGCTTGCAGCGCCGGGACAGTCCCTACGCCAGCCTGTTCCTGCTGCTGACCACCCTCACCGAAGTAGAACCCCGCGAACAGGACGAACCACCGGTGCGCGACATGGATGAAGCCATGGAAGTCTTCGGCCCCGGCGCCGATGGCGTGGAACCACTGCTCAAGCCGGCCATGGGCGGGGTGCAGCCGCTGCATTTCCATCCCCGGCCAGCGGCCCGACCGACCAGCCAGAGCAGTCATTGAGCCCAGCCCATCCAATCGCCTGAATCGGGAGATCATCATGAATTACCTGCATCAATTCCTCTACGGAATCTATCCCTACATCGCGCTGGTCGTGTTCCTGCTGGGCAGCCTGGTGCGCTTCGAGCGCGAGCAGTACACCTGGAAGAGCGACTCTTCGCAACTGCTGCACGCCGGTCGTCTGCGGCTGGGCAATCTCCTGTTCCATGTGGGCGTACTGGGACTGTTCTTCGGTCACCTGGTGGGCTTGCTCACCCCGGTGGCGGTGTGGGATGCCATTGGCGTCACGCACAGCTTCAAGCAAGCGGTAGCCATGCTCGCCGGCGGCGTGTTCGGCACGCTCTGCCTGCTGGGCTTGCTGATCCTGATCCACCGCCGCTGGAGCGATGCGCGCATCGCCGCCGTCACCCGCCCGTCCGACAAGCTCTTGCTGCTGTGGCTGCTGGTCACGCTGGGGCTGGGCTTGTCCACCATCGCCGAATCGGCCCAGCATCGCGATGGTCACATGATGGTGCTGCTGATGACCTGGGCCCAGCACATCATCACCCTGCGCGGCGATGCGGCCAGCTTCATCGAGGCAGCACCGCTGCTGTTCAAGCTGCACCTCTTCATGGGACTCACGCTCTTCGTGATCTTCCCCTTCACGCGGCTGGTGCATGTCTGGAGCGGCTTCGCTTCGGTCACCTATCTGGGCCGCGCCTGGCAACTGGTGCGTCCGCGCTGAACGAGGAGAATCACCATGCCCGTGATCGTCAACGAATACGAACTGAGCGATGCCGAGATGGCCCAGGAACTCGCTGCCCGCGCTGAAGAAGAAGCTGATCTGCACGCGGCCATGACCACGCTGGTGCTGCGCCGGCTGTTGCTGGAACAGGCACAGCAACTGGGCCTGGAACAAGACGACCAAGACGCCCGCATCGAAGCCCTGCTGNCACGCGAAGTCCATGCACCGCTGCCGGACGAAGAAGAAATGCGACGCCACTACCAGGCCGCGCCGGACGCTTCCGTGTGGGCGCACTGGCCGAGGTCAGCCATATCCTGTTCCAGGTCACGGAAGGAGTGGAACTGGCGGCATTGCGCCTGCACGCCGAATCGGTCCTGGCCGAATTGCTGGCGCAACCGCAGCGCTTCGCGGAATTGGCTGCGATCAACTCCAACTGTCCCTCCGACGCCCAGGGCGGCAGCCTGGGGCAGATCACGCGCGGCACCTGCGTGCCTGAATTCGAGAAGGCCGTCTTCGCTGCCCAGGCCGGCGCCATCCTCCCGCGCCTGGTGGAGAGCCGCTTCGGCCTGCACATCGTCCAGCTCGGCCGCAAGTTCGACGGCCAGGCTCTGCCCTTCGAGGCCGTGCGCGAGAACATCGCCCAGGCCCTGCAACGCGCCAGCTTCGACCGCGCCGTGCGTCAGTACCTGCAATTACTGGTCGGCCGCGCCCGCATCTCCGGCATCGACCTGCCGGGCGCCGGTACGCCGCTGGTGCAATGACACTGACTGGCTGAATCATCATGTCCTTCCCCTCTGTACCTAGCGACCGCCCGTTATTGCAAGACCGCTTCGGCCGCCGCATCAGCTATGTGCGGCTGTCGGTCACCGATCGCTGCGACCTGCGCTGCAGCTACTGTATGCCCAAGGGCTTTAACGGCTTCGAGGAGCCGGCCAACTGGCTCAGTTTCGATGAGATCAGCCGCGTCATCGGCGCCTTTGCCCGCCTGGGCGTGGGCCGGGTACGGCTGACCGGGGGCGAGCCGCTGTTGCGACGCCACTTGCCGGCGCTGGCGGCGCAACTATCGGCGCTGCCAGGGGTGGAGGAACTATCCCTGTCCACCAATGCCACGCAGATGCACAAGCACGCCCAGGCCTTGCGCGCGGCAGGCGTGACGCGCATCAACGTCAGCCTGGATAGCCTGGAACGCACCTGCGTCACCCGCATCACCGGACGCGACAGCCTGGAGAGCGTCATGGCCGGGTTGGCTGCAGCCAAGGCGGCGGGCTTCGCCCCCATCAAGGTCAACATGGTGGTACTGCGCGGGGTCAATGAAGCAGAAATCCCGCGCATGGCCGAATTCTGCTTCGAACAAGGGTTCATCCTGCGCCTGATCGAAGCCATGCCCATGGGCGAGACCGGGCGCCACAGCGGCACCGTCGATATCGGCCCGATCCGCGAGCAACTGGTGACGCGCTTCGGCCTGCAACCGCTGGCCGCCGAACTGGGCGGCGGGCCGGCGCGCTACTGGCAGCGCGCCGAGGGTGACGGGACCATCGGTTTCATCTCGCCCATCAGCCAGCATTTCTGCGCCACTTGCAACCGCGTGCGCGTGTCGGTGGATGGCACGCTCTACCTGTGCCTGGGCCAGGAGGCGCGCGTCGAGCTGCGTCCCCTGCTGCGTGCCGGGATCGATGATGCGGGCCTGGAAGAGGCCATCCGCCTGGCCATCGAACTGAAACCGGAACGCCATGAATTCCAGGAACAACCGCACAAGATCATTCGTTTCATGTCCCAGACCGGCGGCTGAAGCGCAGGAGCAAGACCGCACAAAAAGTGCAGGAAAGTTGACTTCACCCCCGTGATTTTCACCCGGCGAAGGCATAGACTGCCTGCTCGCCCGCCGCCCGGAACCGCCATGCCCTCTCCCGCCGCCCCGCTGCTACCCTTGCCGCCCCACAAGCGGCTGACCTTCCGCATCCTGCTGATGACCCTGGTCGGCCTGGGCCTGACCATGACGGCCATCGGCTATACCCTGCTGCTGTCCTGGCAACTGGAAGGCGGCGGCACCGTCATCAACGAAGCCGGCAGCCTGCGGATGCGCTCCTACCAACTGGGACTGGCGCTGGAACACCAGCAGGCGCGTGACACTGTGCAGCACGATATCGAGCGCTTCAGCCAGATCCTGGCGATGTTGCAGACCGGGCAAACCGGACAGCCCAGCTTCGTGCCACCACGCGGCCCCATCCATGAGCAATTGCTGCAGGTACAAGGCCAGTGGCAACAACGTATGCAAGTCCACGCCAGGGATGTGTTGCAGGCGGACGATGATCAGCAACGCCAGCAGGCGCTGGCGCAATACCTGCAGGAGCTGCCCGATTTCGTGGGCGAGATCAACCTGCTGGTGGCCCTGGTGGAAGCCGACCTGGCCGGCAAGACCACCTGGCTGCGGCTGTGCCAGACGGCGCTGATCTTCCTGGCGCTGGCCGCCAGCATCGCCGTGCTGTACCTGCTCTACCTGTGGATCGTCGGCCCCGTGCGGCGCTTGCAGGCGGGCATTGCCCGCATGTCGCAAAACGACCTGGACGTGCGGCTGGCCATCGATAGCGAAGATGAGTTCGGTCAACTGGCACAAGGCTTCAATCAGATGGCCGATCACGTGCAGGGGGTGCATCGCACGCTGGAAGAACGCGTCGCGGAAAAGACCGCACGCCTGCGCGAGCAGAATGAAGAAGTCGGCACGCTCTATGAAATCACCGACTTCCTCTCCGGGGCGCACACCATCGAGGCGCTGTGCAGTGGCTTCCTGCGCCGCATCATGCAACGCATCCAGGCCGATGGCGGCACGGTGCGCATCCTCGATGAACGCGGCAACCTGTATATCGCGGTGCATGAAGGGATTTCCGAACGCATCATCGATGAAGAACGCTGCCTCAAGGTCGGCGACTGCCTGTGCGGCACCGCCACCTCGCAGGGCATCATCCTGGTGCGCGACTTCCGTGAACTGGACCAGCAGCGCCGCTATCGCTGCCAGGAAGAAGGCGCGGTATCGCTGGGCATCTTCCAGATCCAGGTACGCGAACAGGTCGTGGGCAGCTTCTCGCTGCATTTTTCCCGGGAACGCCAGATCAGCGAAGAAGAACGCCGGCTGCTGGAAACCCTGGGCCGGCACCTGGGCTCGGCCATCGAGAACCAGCGCCTGATCGCACGCGAAAAGGAATTCGCAGTCTCCCACGAGCGCAACCTGATGGCCCAGGGCCTGCACGACAGCATTGCCCAGGGCTTGAACTTCCTGAACCTGCAGGTGCAGATGCTGGAAGATTCGCTGGCCCGCGAAGACCTGGCCGAGATCCGAGACATCGCGCCCCTGCTGCGGGCCGGCGTGCAGGAAAACTACGAAGACGTGCGCGAGCTGCTGTTGAACTTCCGCAGCCGCCTGCAGGACAGCGATCTGGAATCCGAGATGCGCAAGGCAGTCGAGAAACTGCAACGCCAGAGCGGCTTGCAGGGCGACATCGAGATCACCGGCGACGGCCCGCCGCTGGCGCCGGAACAGCAACTGCAGGTGCTGTTCATCCTGCAGGAAGCCCTGTCCAACATCCGCAAGCACGCCCAGGCCAGCCGGGTCAGGATCGAGGTCGACAATGGCCGCGACTTCTGCCTCACGGTCAGCGACGATGGCCACGGCTTCCAGCTCGACCAGGCGCGCGCAAAAGGTAGCGAACACGTGGGCTTGCGCATCATGCAGGAGCGCGCCGAACGGCTGGGCGCGCATCTGGACATCGCCAGCCAGCCCGGCACCGGCACCCGCATCACCGTCCGGCTGATGCGTGAGGAACGGCTGGTAGCCTGAGCGCAATTTCGCATTTTCAATGGAGTAGTCGCCGCATGAGCATCCGCATTCTCCTGGTCGATGACCATACCCTGTTTCGCAGCGGCATCCGCCTGCTGCTGCAACGCCATCCCGAATTCGAGGTCGTGGGCGAGGCCGTCGATGGCCTCGATGGTGTCAAGCGCGCCCGCCAGTTGCATCCCGACGTGGTGCTGATGGATCTGAACATGCCCGGTCTGTCGGGCCTGGAAGCCATGCAACTGATCGTGGAAGACTTGCCGGAGACGGCCGTGCTGATGCTGTCGGTCTCGGAAGAAGCCGAAGACCTCAGCACCGCCCTGCACAATGGCGCGGCCGGCTATCTGCTCAAGAACATCGAAGCCGATTACCTGGTGCAAGCCATCAAGCGTGCTGCTGCTGGCGAGCCGGTCATCTCGGAGGCGATGACGGCCAAGCTGGTGATGCAATTCCGGGCCACCAGGCCGGGGGTTGCAGGCGATATGAAGGAAAAGTTGACCGCGCGCGAACGCGAAACCATGCGCTGCGTCGCACAGGGCCAGAGCAACAAGGAAATCGCCCGCAGCCTGGACGTGGCCGAGAGCACTGTGAAGATTCATGTACAAAACATCCTCAAGAAGCTCAACCTGAGCAGCCGGGTCCAGATTGCGGTGTATGCTGTGGAACACGGCCTGGACAAAACGCCCTGAGGGGCGTACCGTACCGCTCCCCCGCGCCTGATGCGGGCGGCATTTCCGAAAGAAAGCATATGCAAAAGATCACCTTCCCGCTGCAAGGCCATCCCTACGTCGAGCTCAACCAATTGCTCAAACTCTGCGGCCTGTGCGACAGCGGCGGCGCTGGCAAGCAACTGGTGGCCGACGGCCAGGTCAAGGTCGATGGCAAGCCCGAGAGCCGCAAGACCTGCAAGATCAGCGCCGGGCAGAAGGTCAGCCTGGGCGACGTCCAGATCACGGTCACCGAACAATGAGCCAGGCCGCCGTCGACGCCCTGCTGGACTTCTGGTTCGGCCCGCAGTGGGATACCCTGCCGGCGCACCAGGTGGCCGAACGTCAGAAAAAACTCTGGTGGAGCAAGAACCCGGACATCGACGCCGAATGCCGCCAGCGCTTCGAGCCACTGCTCAAGCAAGCGGCCGCCAACCAACTGGACAACTGGACTGAAACGCCGCGCTCCATGCTGGCGCTGATCGTGTTGCTGGACCAGATTCCGCGCAACATCTACCGCGACACGGCACAAGCCTTCGCCTTCGATGAGCTGGCACGCCAGTGCTGCCACCTGGCGCTGGCCATGGGACTGGACCAGGCCTTGCCGGCCATCGCCCGGGTGTTCGTCTACCTGCCGCTGGAACATGCCGAAGACCTGGATGACCAGCAGTACGTGGTGCAATTGATGCGGACCCTGGCCAAGACCGCCAGCGGCGAGGACCAGCCGGCCTTCGATGGCTATGCCGACTACGCCAGGCGGCATCATGCCGTGATCGAACGCTTCGGCCGCTTCCCGCATCGCAACCGCATCCTGGGCCGCACATCCACCCCGGAAGAAACCGAATTCCTGACGCAGCCGGGCTCCTCCTTCTGAAGTTTTCGAGAACTATTGACTGATTCGGGCTTTTGCTGGAAGGTCATTTTCTTTTGCCATAGACTCGCGGGCTTTCCTTTTCAGGAGCTCCCATGCGTGGTCTCCGCCGTGGTTTCTCGATGATCGAAGTGCTGGTGGCCATGCTGGTCATCGGCACGGGCGCCCTGGCCATGGTGATGCTGCAATTGCACGCCCTGCGCAGCAGCCAGGATAGCGGCCTGCACGCCCGCGCCACGCTGATGGCGCAAGAACTGGCCGAACTGCGCAACGCCATGCCGCAGCCGGCAGGCACATCTGACCCCTTCCTGTTTTCCTTGAGCCCCGGCAAGGCGCTGCCGGCCCAGGTCGATTGCGAACTGGCCGCCTGCAGCCCCGGCGACTTCACCCGCGCCGCGTTGGCCGACTGGACCGGGCGCCTGGTCCGCGATTTCCCGCACGCGCGCGTGACGGTGTGCCGTGATGGCCGCAGCCGCACGCCGGAGGACTGGCAATGCGATGACCAAGGCAATGCCCCGGTGGTACTCAAGCTGGGCTGGCGCCGCATCGGCGCAGCCACGCCCTCCACCGCGGCCAGCGCCCCGCTGCTGACCCTGGTACTGGGCCACTGAACATGAGCCCGCTCTTGTCTCCCGCTCAACGCCGTGGAATACCGCGCCAGGCTGGGCTGACGCTGGTCGAGCTGATGATCGCGCTGGCCGTGGGCCTGCTGGTGGTACTGGTGGCCGGCAGCCTGCTGCAGCAGGCGCGCAGCGCTTACCAGGACATCGACGACGCCGGCCGCGTGCAAGAGACCGGTCGCCTGGCGCTGGATCACCTGCAACAGGCCTTGCGCCAGGCCGCTCACCTGCCCTGGGAAACCCTGGACGGCAAAACCGCCCCCACCCTCACAGCCGGCCTGCGCGGCCTGGATGACAGTAGCCAGGCCGAGTTGCTCGATCCGGCGGCCGGCCTCTTCGGCAACACTACCGGCGACGGCGTCAACCACAGCGACGTGCTGATGCTGGGCTTGTTCGGCACGCCACGCGGCAGCCTGGCACAGGTCGGCAACTGCAGCGGCGCCGAGGTCGCTGCCGGGCCGTTGGAAGAAAGCGCCCGCAGTTGGGTGATCTACTACATCGCCCCCGGCACGGGTAACGAAGCCGAATTGCGCTGCCGCTACCAGGGCAAGAATGGCGTCTGGACCTCGGACGCCATCGCTCGCGGCGTGGAAGCCATGCAACTGCGCTACGCCATCGATAGCGACGGCGATGGCGCGCCGGACCGCTGGCTGGATGCCACGGCCATGCCGGCTGCGGCCTGGCGCCAGGTGGTGCTGGTGCGCATCGCCTTGCTGGTACGCGGCAGTCAGCGCCAGCCCGGTGCCAATGAGATCGCGCCGCGCAGCTACGATCTGTTCCTCCCCGGCAGGCGCAGCGACGCGGCCTGGCGCGTCACCGAAACCGAAGGTGAACAACGGCGTCGCGCCGTGTTCCAGGGCACGGTAATGCTGCGTAACCTGGTGGCCACCGGAGCCGCCCCATGAACCTTCTGGTCCACCAGCGCGGCGCCACCCTGATGATCGCGCTGATGCTGTTAAGCGTGATCCTGCTGCTGGGTGCGGCGACGACCTCCTTGCTGCTGCTGGACGAACGCGCCGAACGCAATCACCGCGAACACGTCCAGGCCCACCTGGCCGCGCAAGCCGCGCTGGAAGACGCCTGCGAAGACATCCTGCGGCATCGCCGCATCGAACCCGAACAGTTCAACAGCACACTGGGTTGCCGCACCGATGCCGCGGGCGCCGGGCTGTGCCTGGGACGGAACGAACGCAGCGGCTGGAACCCGGCGCAACTGCATGGCCCACTAGCCCTCTCGGCCAGCTATGGTCAGTTCACCGGACGCCGCTTCCGACCCGGCCTGGAGGCACCGCGCTACCTGATCGAACGTCTGCTGCCCACAATGGACCAAAAAAAATCCCACCCCGACCAGCCCCCAACCCTGCGCTATCGCCTCAACGCCATCGGCTACGGCCGCCAGGGCGCTGCGGTGGCCCTGCAAGCGGTACTGCAATTGCCGCCCCAGGGCCAAGCGCTGCCGAGCGCCTGCCCCTTGCGGGCCTGGCGTCCCCTTTATCTCCCTGTATTGGAATGAACATGTCTCTTGTCCTCTCCCGCGCACCAGCGCGCGGCTTCACCCTGCTGGAAATTCTGGTCAGCCTGGCCATCGTGATCCTGCTGGCTGGCCTGGGCTGGAACGGCTACCGCCACGTCGCCCAGAAAGCCAGCCGCGCCGAAGGGCGAGCGGCGATCCTGCAAGTGCTGCTGCAACAGGAACGCCACTACGCCTACCAGCATCGCTACAAGGCATTCCAGCCAGGGGGCGAGGCGCACGGCTTCAAGTGGTATTCCGGCGCCACGCCGCAGAGCAGCGCCTACGCTCTCTCGGCGCGCGCCTGCGAGGGTGAGGACTTGTCCAGTTGCGTGCTGGTCAGCGCCACCCCGGGCGGAAGCGGCGTCAATGCCGGCTACCAGGATGAAGTCTGCGGCGTACTCTCCGCCGACAGCCGCGGCGCCCGGCGCGCCGATGGCAAGGATTGCTGGTGAGATCATGCGCAAACATGGATTTACGCTCATCGAGCTGCTGGTGGTGGTGCTGATCACCGCGCTGGTCCTGGCCGCAGGTGTACCGGTCCTGCGCGACCTCTCCAGCGAACAGAAATTGGCCACGGTCGGCAATGATTTCTTCCATGCCGTCCAACTGACCCGTTCCGAAGCCTTGCGCGCCGGCCGCCGTGCCGAGATGCGGCCCGTCGAAGACGACGACTGGCAAAGCGGCTGGCAGATCAGCGTCGGGCAGCAGGTGCTATCACGTCATCCGCCCCTGGCACACGGCATCGCGGTGGCCTACACCAGCGGCGGCGAACTGGTGGCCTACCAGGCTAACGGACAGCCTGTGACGCGCGGCACCTGGTATTTCAGCGGCGGCACCCATGCACGTGCGGTGGCCATCAATTTCCTGGGGCGAGCCAGGATCTGCAATCCGGTCACCGATGGCCAGTGCAGCCAGACGCAAGCCGAGTAAGGCCGACACGCAGGCACATCAAGGGGGGATGCTGCAAAGCCGTGTATATTGACGGGCATCCGGTCGCCCCTGGGCGACCTCATCCGTCTTTGACCGCCATGACATCCACTGCAGAACCGCTCTACCAGTTCGACATCGAGAACGACCAGCAAGCCATGGCCCTGGCCTTGATCCAGGCCGGCTTCGGCATCCTCGACACCACGCCCAACCCACGCGTAGGCTGTGTCATCGTCAAGGACCGGCGCGTCATCGGCGCCGGTTTCACCCAGCCGCCCGGCGGCAACCACGCCGAGATCCAGGCCATGGCCGACGCTGCCGCCCGCGGCAACGACGTGCGCGGCGCCACTGTCTACGTCACGCTGGAACCCTGCAGCCATTTCGGTCGCACGCCCCCCTGCGCCGACGCCCTCATCCGCGCCGGCGTAGCCCGGGTGGTGGCGGCCATCGCCGACCCCAATCCACTGGTAGCCGGCCAAGGCCTGGCGCGCCTGCAGACCGCCGGCATTGACGTCGCGTGCGGAATGCTGGAAGAGGAAGCACGCGACATCAACATCGGCTTCTTGCACCGGATGCGTACCGGCCGCCCCTGGGTACGCATGAAAAGCGCCGCCAGCCTGGACGGCAAGACCGCCCTGCACAATGGCGTGAGCCAATGGATCACCAGCCAAGCCGCACGCGACGATGGCCACATCTGGCGCGCCCGCGCCTGCGCCATCATGGCCGGCATCGGCACCATCCAGAAGGATGACGCACAACTGAACGTGCGCGCCATCGAGACCCCGCGCCAGCCGCGTCGCATCGTGGTCGACAGCAAGCTGGCCGTCTCGCCCGAGGCACGCGTGATCCAGGGCGGCAATACCTGGGTCTTCACCGCCACCGACGCCCCTGAAAAACGTGCCGCCCTGGAAGCCGAAGGGGCCGAGGTGATCCTGCTGGCCAATGCCCAAGGCAAGGTCGACCTGCCCGGCCTGCTACGCGAACTGGGCCAGCGCCAGATCAACGAACTGCACGTGGAAGCCGGCGCCAAGCTCAACGGTGCGCTCCTGCGCGAAGGCTGCGTGGATGAACTGCTGGTCTACCTGGCCCCGGCGCTCATCGGCGATGGCCGCAACATGTTCGAGTTGCCGCCGCTGGAAGACCTGTCGGGCAAGATCGGTATCCGCTTCCACGAGGTCAAGCAGGTCGGGCCGGATTTGCGTATCCTTGCTCGCTTCGAATAATTTTTCTTCAGATTTTTCGCATCAGGACTGAACTATGTTTACAGGTATCGTCGCCGCCATCGGCACCATCACTTCCGTCACTCCCCTGGCGGCCGGCCCCGACGCCGGCGTACGCCTGAACATCGACGCCGGCACCCTGCCCATGGCCGACGTCAGCCTGGGCGATTCGATCGCCTTGAATGGCGCCTGCATGACCGTGGTCGAGAAGACCACGCAAGGCTTCACCGTCGATGTCTCGCGCGAAAGCCTGCGCCTGACCGCAGGCCTGGACGCGCCCGGCGAAGTCAATCTGGAAAAGGCCCTGACCCTGGCCGAACGCCTCGGCGGCCATCTGGTCTCGGGCCATGTCGATGGTCTGGGACAGGTGCATTCCTTCGAGCCGGTGGGAGAATCGCGCGAGCTGATCGTGGACGCCCCCAAGGCGCTGGGCAAATACCTGGCCTACAAAGGGTCCATCGTGGTCAATGGCGTCTCGCTGACGGTGAACCGCGTGGAAGACCTGGCCGATGCCTGCCGCTTCTCGATCAACCTGATCCCGCATACGGTGGAAGTGACCACCTTGAAGCATTTGCGGGCGGGCAGCAAGGTCAATCTGGAGATCGACCTCATTGCGCGGTATGTGGAACGGATGCTCAGTAGTTCGGCCATGCAACAGCAGTAAGCCCAGGCTTAACCCATCCGGCGCAACTTCTCCAACAGCACCGCTGCTTGCCGTTGCAGTGGCGCCCCATTGGCCGTCTTGCAAGCCAGTTCGATATCTTCCAGTTCAAGTGCGAGGTGCTCGAGGAAACTGGCGGTGTGCAGCAAGGCGCCGTAGATCGCCTCCAGGGAAGGATCGACCAAGGGCTTGGGCTGTTTTTCTTCATCTGCGGACATCTGCGGGCTTCTCCATACCGGTCTGTCAACCCTGGAGCCAGCACTGCGCCTCTTCGGTCACCAGCACGCCGCTGGCGACCGGGTTCACCGCTCGGAATGTTTCCTGCCCCAGTGACAGTCAGACTACCCGGTCTTGTCACGGAAGTTCATGCGGTCTCTGGAAAGTCTGCGTTTTATTGGATTTTCTGCGTTTTTCTGCGCGACTTCGTCGCTGCAAAAAACTTCTCGACCGGCGCCGACAAGGCGGAGCTGGCTATCGAAGATTTCAGTCCAGCATTTCGCCGATCACCGCCCGGCAGACCGCACTGTCGACATCGGCCAGCGCAAACAACACCGTGTAATGGTGCGTATCCGGTACCACATGATGCGCCACCACCTGCGTCCAGCAATTGGCGATGACCTCTGCTTGCAGATGGAATTGCCGCGTCTCCAATGCACCGATGATGGTGTGTACGCGCGCCCCCAGCGGCCCCGCCTGCAGTACCGGACTGAGTGCCTCGGCACGCGCCACGTCCAGCTTCAGGGCCTGGTTCAAGGAAGTAGGAATCAGCGGCACCAGGTCGAACACGCCGCTGATGGCAAATACCGCTCGCACCGGCAATGCAGCCGGCTGGGCTGCGACGAACGCGGCCAGGTGAGCGCCTGCGGAGTGCCCCATCAGCGCGATGCGGTCAGGGTCGATACCCAGCTCCGCCCCCATCCCCTTGAGTGCCGCCAGCAAAGTCTGCACTTCACCGACCATGTCTTCGATGCGGGCCTGCGGTGCCAGCGAATAATTGATGACGGCCACGCTGATGCCCGCCTGCACGTAGGGTGCGGCAATGAAGCCGATGTCGCGCTTGTCGCCACCCTGCCAGTAGCCGCCGTGGATGAATACCAGCAAGGGACGATGTTGCCCGGCAGCACGATAGAAATCGAAACGCTGCAGCGGCGCCTGGCCATAGGCAATATCGGCTTGGCTCAACAGCGTAGGGGCAATGGCAGCGGTAGCCTGCTGCCATTGCTGCAAGACCTGCGGGAAGTCGGGAAACGCCGCCTTGAGGTTGTAGCCCGCCTCGCAGTCGGCTTGAGGACACAGGACACGCTTGGCGTGAGTCATGGGTGATGGGGCAGGCATTCAATTTTCCTTAAGGCTGTATTGCAGTGGCATTGAACCAGGCTAAACGCTCAGGTACTGGTCCCACAACGTGGTCTGTGCCGACAATTGGACGGAGTCACCCTGCCAGACGACCTTACCTTTTTCCAGGATAGTGTGCTGGTCGGCAAAGCCGATCAGGCGTTTGATGTACTTGTCGATGACGATGATGGTCAGGCCGTATGCGCGCAAGGCCTTCAGGCAGGACCATATCTCTTCACGTACCAGCGGCGCCAGGCCTTCGGTGGCTTCGTCCAGGATCAGCAGGTGCGGATTGGTCATCAAGGCACGGCCGATGGCCAGCATCTGCTGCTCGCCCCCCGAGAGCTGGCCGCCGCCATTGTGGCGTCGCTCCTTCAAGCGCGGAAACTGTCGGTAGATCTTTTCCAGCGTCCACGGATTGTCGCGGCCATTGCGGCGGGCGGCAAAAGCGGCAAGGTTTTCTTCCACGCTCAGGTTCTTGAAGATCTGGCGGCCCTCAGGGACGAGGGCGATGCCGCGCCGGGCGATGGCGTCGGCACTGGCAGCATGAATGGCTTGGCCACGGAAGCACACCGTCCCGCCCATAGGACGGTTCAAGCCCAGAATGGTGCGCAGCGTGGTGGTCTTGCCCATGCCATTGCGGCCGAGCAAGGTTACCACTTGCCCTTCCTCGACGCGCAGGTTGATGCCAAACAGTACCTGGCTGGCGCCATAGCCACCGGTCAGGCCAACCACCTCCAGCAGTGCTGTCATGCTGTTTCCTCCTCGCCCAGGTAGGCTAGCTTGACCGCGCTATTGGCGCGGATTTCTTCCACGCTGCCGGTGGCCAGCACCGCGCCTTGCACCAGCACGGTAATGCGGTCGGCCAGAGCAAATACGGCATCCATGTCATGCTCCACCAGCACTACGGTCAACTCTTGCTTGAGCGCCTGGATCAGCGCGATCATCTCGCCCGATTCTTCATGGCCCATGCCGGCCATCGGTTCATCCATCAACAGCACGCGCGGGCGAGAGGCGAGGGCCAGGCCCACGTCCAGCCGTCTGCGCGCTGCGTGCGACAACTGCGCGGCCGGTTGTTGCACCAGCTTCTCCAGCCCGACCCGACGCGCCACAGCCAGTGCGGCTTGACGTGCCTGGTGATCGGCCGCACTGGCGTGGAAAAAGCCATAGCTGCGATGCTGGCCGCGCTGCACGGACACCTGCAGGTTTTCCAACACGCTCAACTCATCGAAGACACTGGTGATCTGGAACGACCTGACCAGACCCGCTGCCACCCGGGCCTGTTCGGCCTGTCCGTGCATGGCTTGGTCGAACAGGTGGATCTCGCCCGCGTCAGCCACCAGCGCCCCCGAGAGCAGCGACAGCAGGGTCGTCTTGCCGGCCCCGTTGGGGCCAATGATGGCGTGCACCTGACCCACTGCAATGTCCAAGTCGACGTCGCGGGTAGCGGCCAGGCCGCCGTAGCGCTTGTTCAAGCCCTTCACCGACAGGGCCATGGCTGCCGCCCCCTGCTCATGCGTCATGGTGCTCTCCCCGCTGCAAGACCTTGCCTATGGTGGCCAGGGAACCCACGCCGCGCGGTGCCACCAGCACCACCAGCAAGAGGATCAGGCCGACATAGATCTGCCAGTATTCGAAGTGGGTCGACAATATCTCTTCCAGCAGCAGGAAGGTGGCCGCACCCAGCAGGCCGCCATAGAAATAGCCGACCCCGCCCAAGGCCACCATCACCAGCAACAGGCCGGACTGCGACCAGTGCAAGAGCTTGGGGCTGGCGAAGAGATTGCTCATGCCGATCAGGCTGCCGGCAATGCCGGCCAGCACGGCCGCAATCACGAACGCGGCCAGCTTGTAGCGCAGCGTCGGATAGCCGATGGCCTGAGCACGCCGCTCATTGTGCCGAATGGCGATCAGGGCCAGGCCGAAACGCGAAGTCAGCAGGCGGCTCAGAAGCACATAGGAGGCCACCAGCCAAGCCAGCACCACCCAGTAGAAACCGTTGTCGCTGCTCATGTCCAGCCCCAGGCCCAACAACGGGCGCGCCGCCACCTGCAGTCCATCGTCGCCGCCGTAATAACGCAAACCGACGAAGAAGTAATAGAACAATTGCGCCAGCGCCATGGTGATCATGATGAAGTAGACCGCCCGCGTGCGCAGCGCGATCAGACCGATGCCCAGCCCCACCAAGGCGGTCACCAGCGCTGCCAGCAACCAGATCAGCCAGGCGCTGGTCACGCCGTGGAAACTGGCGATGGCCGTTACGTAAGCGCCCAAGCCGAAGAACACTGCGTGACCGAAGCTGACCATGCCGCCATAGCCGAGGATGAAATTGAGGCTGGCCGCCACCATGGAGAAGATCAGGATGCGCGTGAGCACTCCCAGGTAATACTCCATCCCGGTGGCTTGCGCCAGCCACGGCAACAGCATCGCCAGCAGCAACAGCAGGGAAACGAACAGACGTTGCATGACACTCCTCAGGTACGGGCAGGAAACAAGCCACTGGGACGCCAGAACAGCACCGCAATCATCACCAGATAGATCATCATCGATCCCAGCGCCGGGCCGACCGAGGCAGCCGCATCGGCACTGAGGAACAGCGCGAAGAGCTGCGGCAGCAGGCTGCGTCCGAGCGTATCGACCACGCCCACGACGAGTGCACCGATGGCCGCGCCCGGCACCGAACCGATACCACCGATGACCACTACCACGAAGGCCAGGATCAGCACGTCATCCCCCATGCCCGCCTGCACCGCCACCAGCGGTCCCAGCATGATGCCGGCCAGCGCCGCCAGCAGCAGCCCGAAGCAGAACAGCAGCCGGAACAACAAGCCGATGTTGATGCCCATGGCAGTGACCATCTCCAGGTTGTCGGACCCGGCGCGCACCCACATGCCCATGCGCGTGCGGTTGATGAGGACATACAGCGCGACGGCGACCACCACGCCCACCGCCATCACCAGCAGGCGATAGCTGGAGTAAGGCAGACCGAACAGGTGGACCGGTCCGGCAAAGGCAGCAGGCATGTTCAGCGGCAGTGGCTGGGGGCCCCATATCATGCGCACGCCATCGTTGAAGATCAGGATCAAAGCAAAGGTGGCCAGCACATGGACCATGTGGTCCTTCTTGTAGAGTCGCCGCAATACCAGCCACTCCAGCAGGAAGCCCAGCGCCGCCGTCGCCGGCAGGGAGACCAGCAAGCCCAGCCAGAACGAGCCGCTGGCACCGGCCACAACCGCAGCGAGATAGGCGCCGACCATGAAAAAGCTGCCATGCGCCAGGTTGACGAAATTCATCACGCCAAAGACCAGCGTCAATCCGGAAGCAATCAGGAATAGCATCACGCCGAACTGCAGGCTATTCAACACCTGCTCGAAGATCAGGTTGCCCACGATGATCGGCCCTCATTGCATCTTGCATTGGCCGACATAGGCATCGACATGGTCGGTCAACAGCGTCTGCGTCATGTTGTTGACGTACTTGCCATCCGCGCCCTTGGTCACCACGCGGGCATACTGGTTCTGGATCGGGAAGTGATTGGCCGCGAAACGGAAGCCACCTCGTACCGACTTGAAGTTGGCCGTCTTGATCGCCGCAATCAAGGCTTCGCGGTTCTCGACCTTGCCGCCGATAGCCTTTACGGCACTGTCGATCAACATGGCGGCGTCATAGGCCTGCGAGGCATACATCGAGGGCTGGCGGCCATATTCCTTCAGGTAGGCCGCCACGAAGGCGCGGTTCTGCTCATTGGGCAGGTCGGCCGACCACTGGCCGGTGTTGGCCACGCCGGCGATCAGGTCGCCATTGGACAGCATCTGCTGGTCGGCGTCATAAGCGGGCATGACGCGAACGATCCTGGGGTCCATGCCAGCCGCGGCATATTGTTTGACGAAGTTCACACCCATGCCGCCTGGCAGGAAGAAATACAGGGCATCGATATTGGCTGCGCGCAACTGGGCGATCTCGGTAGCGAAATCGAGTTGACCAAGCTTGGGGAACAGTTCGAGCGTCGGCTCCTTCTTCAGGAAGCGCTTGAAGCCGGCCGACGCGTCCTTGCCGGCCGGATAGTTGGGCGCGATGATGGCCACGCGCTGGTAGCCCTTGTCGGCCATGAGCTTGCCAGCCGCTTCGTGGGCAGCATCGTTCTGGTAGCTGGCGCTGAAGAAATAGGGATGACAGAGTGCCCCGGCCAGTTGCGCCGGTCCGGCGTTGGCGCTGACCACCACGGTCTTGCTGGCGAAGGCGGCCGGGGCGACGGCCAACAGGATGTTGGAGTAAACCAATCCACTCAGGATATCGACCTTCTCGCGCTTGATGAGGCGGTCGGCGCCCTGCTTGGCAGCATCGGGGCTGAACTGGTCATCCACCACAATGACTTCGGCAGGCACGCCGCCAAGCTGGTTGCCCAGCATCTTCATGGCCAGCATGAAGCCCTCGCGCTCGTCCACTCCCGGCGCGCTGGCCGGACCACTCAAGGTGGTCAGGAAACCCACCTTCACCCGCTCGGCGGCCTGTGCCGGCAGGCTACCGCCGGCCGCCATCGCCATCATTACAGCACTTGCCACTTGCGTCAGTCGATTCATGCCGTCATCCCCTAGGTTGTTGGTTCAAAATCGGTGTGAAGCTGCAATGCCGTAGCGGCGCCCTGCCAAGAAAACTATTTCCGCAAATCCGCCTTCGAGATAAACGCATCTGCAAAGAAAGCCGTTTCAGGCAAACCACAGGTAGCGGTGAAATCGCGCCGTGCCGACTCTACCACCACCGGCGCACCGCAAGCATAAACCTGATATGCCTGCATGGCAGGACAATCCTGCATCACCGCCTGGTGGACGAAACCGGTGCGTCCGTTCCAACCACTGGCGGCATCGACCTCCGACAAGACCGGCACGTAGTCGAACCAGGGCAAGCTGGCTGCCCAGTCGCGACACAGCCCATCGAGGTAGAGATCGGCCGGACGGCGACCACCCCAGTAGAGGCGCATGGGGCGCCTGCTGCCCTTGGCGATGGCGTCTTCCACCAGCGCCTTGACGGGCGCAAATCCTGTGCCACTGGCCAGCAGGATCACCGGCTGCTCGGCCTCGCGCATGAAGAAACTGCCACTCGGGCCTTCCAGCGTGAGCGCCTGGCCGGGCTGCATCGTGCCAAAGACGCGGTCGGTGAACAAGCCCCCTGGCAGATGGCGTACATGCAACTCCAGGAGCGTACTACCCTCGCCGGCATGAGTGGCCATGGAATAGCTGCGACGCTGACCATCTTCCAGCAACACATCGAGATACTGGCCAGCGCGCCAGGACAACGGAGCGGCGCAGCGCAGGCGCAGGATTGCCACATCGGGCGCCGCGCGCTGGATGGTCTCGACGGTCGCCTGCAAGACCTGCGGCGCAGGCACAGCTTCGATCGCATCGACGGCAACAGGGGCCGCACCAACCCCGACTTCCACCCGTCCGGCTACCACCCGCACCGGGAAGCTGCGCACGGCCTCGGTCACCGGAGCACAGCGCGGCGCACCGCTGCGGATATCGAACAGGCCCTGGTGCAAGGGACATTCGACGCAGCCATTCTCGACATAACCATCGGAGAGCTTGGCATTGCCGTGGGTACACAAGTCCTTCAAGGCAAAGATTTCCTCGCCCAGCCGGAACAGCGCCACTGCCTGGCCACCTGCCTGGGCGGCCGCTACCTCGCCCTCGGTGAAATCATCGGCATGGCCGACATCGAACCACTCGCTCATACTCCACCTCAGATGGGAGTGGCCAACAGGGTGGCCACGCGCAGCGTGTCATAGACCACACGGCGGCGCGCATAACGCCAACCGGCCTCGGTCTTGACCACCCGGTCTTCGTAGCGTCCGGCCTGGTAGACGAAGGATTCGCCATTCTGCAGGGTCTGCACCACCACGTAGCTCGATTGCGCATCGACCGAACCATCGGCATTGAGCGTGAAGACCAAACCCGAGGTCATGTGACGATAGGTGTGTGCCTCGAAGATGTTGGCGTGGCGCAGCGAAAGCACGCGGTCCTGCAGCATCTTCTTGCTGTCGCAGTAGATGATGCCGATCGGCAGGCCGGCATCGGCGTTCTCGCGCGGGACGATTTCGTAGAGGCAATCGTCGGTGAAGAATTCCGGCCACTGCTCCAGCCGGTCATTGTCGAGCGCATGCACGTAACGCTCCTGCAGTTGGTGCAGCTCGAACCACAACGTCATCTGTTCCATGTTTTGCATCTGGTTTGCCTCGTTCATGCTTTTTCGATGGACGGGAAGCCCATCAGTTTCTGGTAGCCCATCCAGAACTTGCGGATCAGGCTTTCGGTGATCAGCGTGTCTTCCTGGTCGGGATTGTCGCGCGCCATGTCGATGACCGAGCAGTGCTCTGGATCACGGGCAGTGCCACGCTGCACCAGTTCGGTCGCTTCGGTGTCTTCCATCGAGATGTAGCCGGCCGGTCCCACCAGGTTGGCCTGCTTGATGCGCAGGGCGCGCAGCTCGGGAGTGTCGTCCTCATATCCGAAGAAGTGGAAAATCAACTCGAAGTTGTTAGGCCCCTTGGGCAACAACTGGCGAGCCACCAAGGTATTGTGGATCTGTTGCACCACCAGTTGCGGGAAGATCGGCTGGATGTGGTTGGTAGTCAGTTCATCGAATTCCTTGATCTGGCCCAGCACCGAGGGATCCTGCAACGAGAAGCCTTCATCGAAGGAACGGATCTCCTGCTGCTTGTAGGCGTCGGCAGTCTCCACCTCGTTCTTGGTGGCGGTGATGATGCTGTGCAGACCGTGATGCTTGTCGGCCAGCGAGCGCGCCTTCATGCCCACGCGGAAGATGTTGAAGGTGGTGTGGAACAGGTGCAGCAGGCTGGCGTGATAGGGATCCTTGACGTTTTCCAGATAGAGCTTCCAGTTCGACTTGGAGTACTGACGGGTGCAACCCAGATAGACGATGGGCTTGTGGAAGATGCGATCGATCCAGGGGCGCATCTCGGCACCGATATAATCGGGCAGTGCTTCCACGGTTTGGCTGAAGGTGGCGAACACCAGGCCCTTGTAGCTGTCTACGCGCAACTGGCGCAGACCGTGGCACTTGGGATCGAAATCCTTGGCCATGCCGGAGGCACCCTTCTGGCCACGGCGGAACGGCACGCCCAGCAGGTTGCCACGGGCATCGAAGCTCCACTGGTGATAGGCACAGCTATGCGAACTGGCATTGCCGCGCGGAGTGCGACAGACCACGGCGCCCCGGTGCGAACACTTGTTGACCCAGGCAGCCAGGCTGCCGTCTTCGGTACGGGTGACCACCACCGGGGTGTCGCCCACGAACGTGCTCTTGTAGTCGCCGTTGTTGGGAATCTCGGCTTCCAGCGCCAGGAAGCTCCAGGTCTCACCGCGGTAGATGCGTTCCTGTTCCAGGTCGTAGACTTCCTTTGAACTGAATACCTTGTAGGGTGTGCGGGCACCATCGGTGCGCGGGAATTGCACCAGCGGTGCATAGCCTTGCAGGTCGGGTTGGGTGGATGTGTTCATGCGGCGATCCTCATCGTTAGACACCAGGTCGGGCCTGGTACATGAGTCATCTTAGGTAGATGCCGCAAGCAGGAATATCCGCCATTTGCATTCTTGTCGGTGGCGCTTATCCGTTTTTTGCACAGGCTGGCGCGTGTGACCCGGAAGGTCTGCAAGCTCGCTGACACGGTCTGGAAAACCTGGCGGGCTTGCTGCCTATGATGCGTTGCGAATTGCTCCAAATCGCTCCGAATCGCTCCGAATCACCCAGGATGGCACGCGCATGGATTCTGGCAAGGTGCCGGCAGCCGCATGGCAATCCCTGATATGGCGAAGGTCAACTATACCTTCAGAACATACCATGATACCGATTTGATATTGTATGTTCTCCCGCCACGGGCATAGAATCGAAGGCCAGCCGGCCGCAGAGCCGCGCACACCAGCACCGAGGCCGCGTCCACGACCGCCGCAGCCCGACCAGAAGACCGTAGAGGAGACCGACATGCCCGCCCCCATCCGCGCAACTTGCGCATTGCCTG